>JAFEES010000569.1 GCA_018240995.1 Pseudomonadota bacterium
ATCAAGGAGCCCATCGTCTGCTGTCCCAACGACCCGGACGACGCCAAGTTCCTGTCCGAAGTGGCAGGCACCCAGATCGACGAGGCCTTCATCGGTTCGTGCATGACCAACATCGGGCACTTCCGCGCCGCGGCCAAGCTGCTGGGCGGCCAGCGTGACATCCCCGTCAAGCTGTGGGTGGCGCCGCCCACCAAGATGGACCAGAACGAGCTCATCAAGGAAGGCCACTACGCCGCCTTTGGCACGGCCGGCGCGCGCACCGAAATGCCCGGCTGCAGCCTGTGCATGGGCAACCAGGCCCAGGTGCATGAGGGCGCCACGGTGATTTCGACCAGCACGCGCAACTTCCCCAACCGCCTGGGCAAGAACACCAACGTGTTCCTGGGCTCGGCCGAGCTGACCGCCATCGCCTCGCGCCTGGGCAAGCTGCCGACGAAGGAGGAATACCTGAGCGAAATCGGCGTGGTCGATGCCAACAAGGACAGCGTCTACCGCTACATGAACTTCGACCAGATCGAGGAATACGCCGAGGTCGCCAAGGGCGTGACGGCCTGATGCCGCTGGGGCCGCCGCGCGCGCTGGCCCCACTTGCACAAAACCCCCGCCGGCGCGAGCCGGGTGGGGGTTTTGTTTTGTGCGTCGTGGCGGCGGTGTTCAGGCCGTGCGGTGCGTGCGTAGCCAGTCCTGCAGGGCATCGGTCATGCGCACCTGCCAGCCGGGGCCGGTGGCCTTGAAGGCGGCCAGCACCGAATCGGGTACGCGCAGGGAGATGGCCGTCTTGGGCTCACCCTGCACCGGGCGTCCGCGCTTGCGCTCTATCAGTGCGGCAATGGCCTGGGTTTGCTCTGCTGCCTGCGCGTCCTCTTGCACGCTGCGGCGCGCGCGCTCCCAGTCGCTGCCCGATTGGCCTTGCGCGCGGGCGCGGCGCATTTGCTCACTGGTCAGGGAAGTGGTTTTCGAGCCAGTCATGGTAGGCACTCCTTTCATCGCGGTGGGCGGGCCGAAAGCTCAAGATGCGCCAGCGCTGGCCGCGCTGCACGAAAGCCACCGACAACACCACCAGCACCTCAAACACATAGGCCAAGGCCTGCGAACGCGCCTCGCCAGCACGCGGGCTGTCCGTGATCCAGACGAATTCGCTCTCCAGCACCAGATCCGCGTCCATGAAATCCAGGCCGTGCTTGGCCAGATTGGCTGCGCGTATGGCCTCGTCCCACTCGTAGATCATGGCGGATGATTATTGTATATACAAAATCATGAGACAGCAATGCTGCGCTTTCTGACCGGCTTGGCCTTGGGCGCGGGCAGCAGGCTGGTGAGCTGCTGGTAGCGCTCGAAGAGAAAGGCCACGCGCTCGGCGTCGCTCTTCCAGGTTTTCTTGCCACTGAGTCCGCCCGCGCCCAGGGCGTAGGCGGCATCGACTGCGGCGTCGAGTTTTTGGTGGGCCTTGAGCAGCTGCGGCGGCATGGTCAGCGGGTCGTACAGGTCGGCCAGGCTGCTGCCGGGGAAGCTGGCGCGGGCATCGAGCACGGCTTGCGCTGCGGTTTCGATAGCTGTTTGCGCTTTGTGGGCAGGCGTTGGCGGCTGATTTTGCTCTAAAACTGGCGGGAGGTCGGGCCAGGGGAAGTTGTTATAGACGATGGCGGCGGAGTATTGGTAATCGCTTTTCATCCGACCTGCGGTAGCACGCATCCAGGCCATGTGCATGGTGGACTGCAGAACGCCCATTTCAAAGAGGCCGCCTTGGGCGATGGTCAAGGCGCTGCCGTTGGCAATGACCTCGGGTTGCATAAACCCAATGGGCATATGGGGGCGGTTTTCCGAAGAAACCTTGGGCAGCAACAAATAGGCCGTCATGGGCTGCCGGTCTTCACCGAACAGCGAGGGCGTGGTAGCCAGGTTTCGGGTTGCCTCCCGGTTGCTGCCTGCACGGAATTTTTTGACGGCCTCAATGCGTTTGCGCAGTTCGGTTGAAGAACGCATCAGCGCAGGAGGCATGTCTTTAAGCCACAGGCACCAGCGCTCGGTGTTGTTGATGAATTCCTGCGCGCCCATGTAGCGGCGAACGTACGGCGCCACGGGTGGTTCTGCCGAAATTAGTGAGTCGTGTTGCTCCCTGTCCAACAGCAAATGGCCGTCGTCGTTGGCCATGCTTCCGTAACTGATGAGCGGTACCGGGCAGATAGGTTGGGAACGTTTGTCAATCACGACGTCGGGCGCGTCCACCAGGTAGGGGTTGATGTTGGCCGCCGGCACGGCCAACGGCTCGCCCTTGATGTCGGCGTATTCGTAGATCACCTTGTCGGCCAAGTCTTGCAGGCCAAAGGCGACGATGACGCAGTGCACGGCGGCCTTGCCGCTGGCCTCGTTGCTCCAGGAGAAGGTGCGGTGGGCAAAGTGAATATGCGCCCCCTGCGCCAGCAGCCAGCCCCAGAGCACGCCGACCTGTTCGCCCTGGGTGATGCTGTTGGTGGAGACAAAGGCGGCGCGGGCTTCACTCCCTCTCCCCTCGCGGGAGAGGGTTGGGGAGAGGGGGGATGCTGGCGCAGCGCCCGCTGGCGAAAGCCCCCTCTCCCCCGGCCCCTCTCCCGCGAGGGGAGAGGGGAGTGAAGAGGTGGCGCCTTGCATATAGCGCGTGGCCTTGACGTACCAGGCGGCGACGAAGTCGAGCACGCCAAAGCCCTTGATGTGGCCCATGACGCGCTCGAAGTCGGCCTTCTGCGCGGCGCTTTGCTCCTTCTTGCCGAGGAATGGCGGATTGCCCAGCACATAGCTGCACTGTTCGGCGGGCAGCACCTCGTTCCAGTCGAGCAGCAGGGCGTTGCCATGCACCACATGCGGGCGGCTGGTGAGCGGGATGCGGGCGAAGTACAGGCCAAACTCTTCGCTCACGCGCAGGTTCATCTGGTGGTCCACCAGCCACAGGGCCACCTGGGCGATCTGCGCCGGGAATTCCTCGATTTCTATGCCGTAGAACTGATCGACGTCCAGGCTGATGAGCTGGTGCACGTCCAGCGTCTGCTGGCCGCTTTGGTAGCTGGCGCGCAGCACTTCGAGTTCCAGCAGGCGCAGCTCGCGGTAGCTGATGACGAGGAAGTTGCCGCAGCCGCAGGCGGGGTCGAAGAAGGTGAGCTGGCGCAGCTTCTTGTGGAACTCGAACAGCTTGTTGCGGTGGTTTTTGACCTTGTGGAACTCGGCCCACAGCGCGTCCAGAAACAAGGGCTTGATGAGCTTGAGGATGTTTTCCTCTGACGTGTAGTGCGCGCCCAGGTTGCGCCGCGCCGTGGCGTCCATGATGCTTTGGAACAGGCTGCCGAAGATGGCGGGGCTGATGGCCGACCAGTCGAGCGCGCAGGCGTCGAGCAGCGCATCGCGCATGGCGGCGTCGAAGTCGGCCATGGGCAGGCTCTCTTCGAACAGCCGGCCGTTGACGTAGGGGAAGGCGGCGAGCTGCTCGTCGAGGTTTTTGCTGCGCCTGTCCTCGGGGGTGTTGAGCACCTGGAACAGCTGCGCCAGGCGCGCGCCCAGGTCGCTGCCGTCGGGCGCGGTGCGCTCTTCGACGTAGTTGCGCAGCGCCTGGGCGGGCTGGAAGATGCCGGTGTCGTCGGCAAACATGCAAAACAGCAGGCGCACCAGCAGCACCTCCAGCGGGTGATCGGTGTAGCCGCTGGCTTTCAATGCGTCGTGCAGGCGGCCTAGTGCGGAGGCGGCGCGGATGTTGACGGGGTTTTGCGCCTGTATCGTCTGCACCCGGTAGCCGGCGATGAAGCCGAACAGGCGCACATGCTTGTGCAGGTCAGCCAACGCAAATTCGGTGGTCTTGCCGGTGGCCAGATGGTGCACGCGAAAGCGCGCGAAGTCGCTGACGATGATGATTTGCGGCAGGTCGCGCTCCGCGATGCCGGGGAAGTAGCCCAGCGCCTGGTCAAAGGCCGCGTCCAGGCTGCGCCCGCGCGACTTTTGCTCCACCAGCAGCATGCCGGGCCAGAACAGATCGACGAAGCCCCAACTGCCGCCGGGCCGCCCCAAGGCAGTTGGAGCCCCCTCGGGGGGCAGCGAAGCGTGGGGGCGCCAGTGCGCGCCGCCGTGTTTCTTGACGTTCAGCTCGAAGGTGGCGACGCGCTTGTCGGTGATGCCGAAGATCTCGAAGAAGGCGATCCAGAAGGGCTTGGCCTCGGAGTCTTCATTGGCGGCGTCCGCCCAGTGCTTGGAGAAGGCCAGGGCCTTGTGCTTGATTTCGTTCCAGGACAGGGGCATGGGTCAGGTGGGGGTATTTGCTCCCTCCCCCGCTGGGGGAGGGCAGGGGTGGGGGGCCAGCGGCGCTCGCGTCCTCATGCCGGCAGGATGCCGGCGCTCCCGGCCCCCATCCCAGCCTTCCCCCAAAGGGGGAAGGAGTAGGGCGGGCATGCTGTGGGTAGCGGGCATGGTTGAGGTAAATGACGTTGCGGCACTTATGTATCAAGCGTTAACAGCTACTTTTTTAATAGTCTACAGGGGCCATGCGTCAATACCCCTGCGCCGCCCGCACCAAATGCCCCAGCAGCGCCTGCACCAGCGGGTTGGCCGGCGCGGCGCGCCACATGGCCAGCATTTCGGAGTGCGGGTGTTCGCCCAGCAGCGGGCGAAACTGCAGGTGCGGCAGGCCCACGCGTTCCAGCGCGGCAGGCACCAGGGCCACGCCCTGGCCCAGCGAGACCAGCGAGATCACCGACAGCCAGTGGCGCACCTCGTGGCGCACCTCGGGGGCGAAGCCGTGGGCCAGGCACATCTCGTAGATGCGCTGGTGGTAGGTGGGCGAGACCAGGGTGGAAAACAGGATCAGCCGCTCGTCCTTCAGCTCGGCCAGGTCGATGGCCTGGGCGGCGCACAGCGGGTGCTGCTCGGGCAGGCAGACGACGAAGGGCTCCTCCACGATGAGCTGGCTCGCTATGCCCTCGGGCGGCTGTATGGAGTGCACCAGGGCCACGTCCAGCCGCATCTGCTGCAGGCCCAGGATTTGCTCGGCGCTGTTGGCCTCCAGCATGTCCACGCGCACCTGGGGGTGGGTTTGCTGCATGGCCTCCAGCGCCTGGGGCAGGCCGCGGTACAGGCTGGAGCCGACGAAGCCCAGGCGCAGGTGGCCGACGGTGCCGCGCGCCACGTCGCGCGTTTCCTGCGCCGCCTGGTGGCTCAAGGCAAGCAGTTGGCGCGCCTTGGCCTGCAAATGCTCGCCGGCGGCCGTCAGGCGCACGCCCTTGCTGTTGCGCTCGAACAGCTGGGCCTGCAGCTCTTCTTCAAGCTGCTTGATGGCCACCGACAGCGGCGGCTGCGAGATGCACAGGCGCTGGGCGGCGCGGCCGAAGTGCAGCTCCTCGGCCAGGGTCACGAAGTAGTGCAGTACGCGTAGTTCCATGGCGACTATATGCATTAACTATTGAGAAAGATTTTAATGATATTGGACTCGAATGATCAAAACTGGTGCAATAGCCCCAAGCCCGATGTCCGGCTAGATTCAAAGGAGACCTTGCATGTCCGCTACCGACCAGACCCAGATGACCGCCCTGGCGCAGGCCAGCGCCGCCGCCCACCCCGTGCCCGACCGCGGCCATGTGAACAACTATCTGGAAGACAAGGAGCTGCAGCAGCTGCTGGCGCTCTATCTGCCGGCCGACCTGTACGCCCACCTGCAGCCCTACTTTGAGCGCATGGGCGAGCTGGCCGGCGGCGCCGTGGACGACTGGGCGCTGGAGGCCGACCGCAACCCGCCGACGCTGGAGATGCGCAGCCGCTCGGGCAAGGAGGTGCAGCGCATCGTCAAGCACCCGGCCTATGTCGAGATGGAAAAGGTGGCCTACCAGCAGTTCGGCCTGGCGGCGATTTCGCACCGCGAGGACATGCTGGGCTGGAAGGGCAAGATGCCGGCCATCGTCAAGTACGCGCTGACGTATTTGTTCGTGCAGTCCGAGTTCGGCCTGTGCTGCCCGCTGTCGATGACCGATTCGCTGACGCGCACGCTGAAGAAATATGGCGAGGAAAAGCTGGTCGCCAAGTACCTGCCCACCCTGCTGGCCATGGACTTTGACTCAAGCGTGCAGGGCTCGATGTTCATGACCGAGCAGGCCGCGGGCTCCGACATCTCCAACACCCTGACCATGGCCTACCCGCAGGAGGATGGCAGCTGGCGCCTGTATGGCGAAAAATGGTTCTGCTCCAACCCCGACGCGGGCTTTGGCATGGTGCTGGCGCGCGTGGAGGGCGGGCCGCCCGGCATGAAGGGCATCTCGCTGTTCCTGCTGCCGCGCACCCTGGACGACGGCAGCACCAACCACTACCAGATCGTGCGCCTGAAGGACAAGATGGGCACGCGCTCCATGGCCAGCGGCGAGATCCGCATGGAGGGCGCCGTGGCGTATCTGGTGGGCGAGCAGGGCCGGGGCTTCGTGCAGATTGCCGACATGGTGAACAACTCGCGCCTGTCGAACGGCATGCGCTCGGCCGGCATGATGCGCCGCGCCGTGGCCGAGGCCGAGTTCATTGCCCGCGAGCGCTGGGCCTTCAAGCACCGCCTGCAGGATCTGCCGCTGATGAAGGTGCAGCTGGACAAGCTGCGCGTGCCGGCCGAGCAGGCGCGCACCATGGTGTTCCAGACCGCGGCCACGCTGACGCGCTCCGACGCTGGAGACAAGACGGCCTATGCGCTGCTGCGCATCCTGACCCCGCTGATCAAGTTCCGCGCCTGCCGCGACGCGCGCAAGGTGACGGGCGACGCCATGGAGGTGCGCGGCGGCTGCGGCTATATCGAGGAATGGGCCGACCCGCGCCTGGTGCGCGACGCCCACCTGGGCTCCATCTGGGAGGGCACCAGCAACATCGTGGCGCTGGACGTGAAGCGCGCCATCAAGAGGGAAGGCTCGCTGCCGGTGCTGCAGGACTACCTGCTGGGCCTGCTGGCCGATACCCAGGGCATCACGCCGGCCTATCGCCAGGCCTTGAGCGATGCGCTGGCGGGCGCCGTGGCATTGGCCGAGCGCGCCGTGGCCGAGCATGGCGAGAAGTGGGTGCGCCAGGCCGCCACCGCCCTGTACAACTGCACCACGGCGATTGCCATGGCATGGGAGGCGGGCAAGACCGGCTCCAAGGAGCGGCTGCGCCTGTCGCAGCTGGTGATTGCCCACCGCGTGCTGCCGCGCGACCCCTTGAGCGAGGGTGGCGTGCCGGCGGATTGGCTGCAGTAAGCCGAGGGCAACTCCCCCCCTCTGGGGGAGGGCAGGTTTTAACTCCCTCGCCCCCTTGGGGGAGAGGGTAGGGGTGAGGGGGCGATTGGGCGCAGTGCCCACTTTTGCGCCCCTCACCCCAGCCCTCTCCCGCCAGCGGGAGAGGGAGAAAAAGCCAGCAGCGCTTATGTATCAAGCGCCGCCAGCTATCAAATCAATAACAGGAGACAAACCATGCAAAAACGCAAGCTGCTCACCCTCATCGCCGGCGCCGCCATGCTGGCGGCCCTGCCCGTGGCCGCGCAGGGCACATTTCCCGACAAGCTGATCACCTTCGTCGTGCCCTTCCCGCCGGGCGGCCCCACGGACGCCATGGCGCGCATCCTGGCGACCGAATTGACCAAGGAGCTCGGCCAGAGCGTAATCGTGGACAACCGCGCCGGCGCCGGCGGCAACATCGGCGCCGATTCCGTGGCCCGCGCCACGCCCGATGGCTACACCATCATGTTCGGCACCTCGGGGCCGCTGGCCATCAACCAGAGCCTGTACAAGGGGCAAAAGTACGACGCACGCACCAGCTTCGAGCCCGTCATCTATGTGGGCTACCTGCCCAATGTGCTGGTGGTGCGCGCCGGCCTGGGCGTTGCCAACGTGCAGGAGCTGATCGCCAAGGAAAAGGCCAAGCCCGGTACGCTGAGCTTTGCCTCCTCGGGCAACGGCGCCTCGTCGCACCTGGCGGGCGTGCTGTTCAACGAGATGACCGGCACCAAGTTGCTGCATGTGCCCTACAAGGGCACCGGCCCGGCGCTCAATGACCTGCTGGGCGGGCAGGTGGACATGACCTTCACCGACATACTCACCGCCATGCCCTACATCAAGGCGGACAAGGTCAAGGCCCTGGGCATGGCCACGGCCAAGCGCTCCAGCGCCTTGCCTGACATTCCCACGATTGCCGAGCAGGGCGTGAAGGGCTACGACGTGAGCGTGTTCTTCGGCGTGGTGGCCCCCAAGGGCACGCCGCCCGAGCGCATCAAGATCCTGAACCAGGCGTTTGCCAAGGCGCTGGATGCCGACAAGGTCAAGCAGACCTTTGCCGCCCAGGGCCTGGAGGCTTCGCCCGATCGCAGCCCGGCCTACCTGGGCAAGTTCATCAAGTCCGAGGTGGACAAATGGGCCAAGGTGGTCAAGCAGGCCGGCGTGCAGCTGGACTAAAAATCACGACCGCCCCCGTAGGAGCGGCTTCAGCCGCGAATGACAATGTTCGTGGCTTACATGACCCCTGATGTGCCGAAGGAAAAAATAATGAACCCGCAAACCCAGGCCGGCGCACTTGCCGGCATCAAGGTACTCGATCTGTCACGCATCCTGGGCGGGCCGCTGTGCGGCCAGATCCTGGGCGACCACGGCGCCGACGTGCTCAAGGTGGAGCCCCCGCAGGGCGACGACACGCGCGCCTGGGGCCCGCCCTTCAAGGACGGCGTGGCGTCGTACTACTTCGGCCTGAACCGCAACAAGCGCATCCAGTTCCTGGATCTGTCGGCCCCCGAGGGCCAGCAGCGCGTGCGCGAGCTGATGAGCGAGGCCGACGTGGTGGTGGAGAACTTCAAGGTCGGCACCATGGAGAAATGGGGCATTGGCTACGAGCAGATGCGCGGCCAGTTTCCGCACCTCATCTGGTGCCGCGTCACCGGCTTTGGTGCCGACGGCCCGCTGGGCGCCTTGCCCGGCTATGACGCGGCGGTGCAGGCCATGGCCGGCCTGATGAGCATCAACGGCGACGCCGACGGCGACCCGCTGCGCGTGGGCCTGCCGGTGGTGGACATGGTCACGGGCATGAACGCGGTGATCGGCGTGCTGCTAGCGCTGCACGAGCGCAGCCGCAGCGGCCAGGGCCAGCTGGTGGACGCGGCGCTGTACGACTCGGGCCTGTCGCTCTTGCACCCGCACGCGGCCAACTGGTTCATGAGCGGCAAGATCCCGCAGCGCACCGGCAACGCCCACCCCAACATCTACCCCTACGACGTGATCCACACCGGCGGCGCACCCATCTTCCTGGCCGTGGGCAACGACCGCCAGTTCCGCCTGCTGTGCGACTACATAGGCCAGCCCGCCATGGCGGACGACGTGCGCTTTGCCACGGCCGGCCAGCGTTCGGTGAACCGCGCCGTGCTCAAACCCCTGCTGGAGCAGGCCTTCACCCAGCGCGATGGCCAGGAGCTGGCCGACGCGCTGATGGCCATAGGCGTGCCCGCCGCGCCGGTGCTGAACGTGGAGCAGGCCCTGCATCACCCGCACACCGCGCACCGCGAGATGGTGGTGAAGATGGGCGACTACCAGGGCCTGGGCGCGCCCGTGAAGCTCAGCCGCACGCCGGCCAGCTACCGCTTTGCGCCGCTGGCCGAGGGCAAGGATTTCATGTAACCGGCGGTTGCACCCCTATTGCCGGGCCCGCATGCGCGGGCCCTTTTTTTTACGCAGGTGACACGGGCAAGGGTTTTACCCAGGTGTGTTGGCGTGGATTGTTCCAAGAATAGAACGGCTTTTTTACAACCAAGACAACCACGCCACACAAGGAGACACCCACCATGAAAGTAGAGATGAAGGTCAATGGCAAGCCCGTTTCGGCGGACTTGCCGCCGAACACGCTGCTGGTGCAATTCCTGCGCGAACATTTGCGCCTGACCGGCACCCATGTGGGCTGCGACACCGCCCAATGCGGCGCCTGCACGGTGATGGCCGATGGGCGCTCCATCAAGTCCTGCAATGTGCTGGCGCTGCAGATGCAGGGGGCGGACATCACCACCGTCGAAGGCCTGGCCCAGGCCGACGGCACGCTGCACCCGGTGCAGGCGGCGTTCAAGGAGTGCCACGGCCTGCAGTGCGGCTTTTGCACCCCCGGCATGGTGATGAGCACCGTGGATCTGCTGGCCCACCACCCCCAGGCCAGCGAGGCCGAGATACGCCACCTGCTGGAGGGCAACCTGTGCCGCTGCACGGGCTACCAGAACATCGTCAAGGCGGTGCAGACCGCCCAGAAGGCCATGGCCGCCTGACGGCCCCTGACAACGACCACCAGGAGACAAGACCATGGGTGCTACCGCATTTGCCAAGCTGCCGCATATCGGCGAATCGCTCAAGCGCAAGGAGGACGTGCGCTTCCTGACCGGCGTGGGCAACTACACCGACGACGTGAACCAGGCGAGCCAGAAGTATGCGTACTTCGTGCGCTCGCCGCATGCGCATGCTCGCATCAAGGGCGTGGACGCGGCCGAGGCCGCCCAGATGCCCGGCGTGGCCGCCATCTACAGCGGCAAGGACATTGAAGGAAAAATGGGCGGCCTGCCCTGCGGCTGGTTGATCAGCAACCCCGACGGCAGCCCCATGAAGGAGCCCATGCACCCCATCCTGGCCATAGGCAAGGCGCGCTACGTGGGCGACCATGTGGCCATGGTGGTGGCCGACACGCTGGAGCAGGCCAGGAACGCCGCCGAGGCCGTACAGGTGGACTATGAGGAGCTGGCCCCGGTCATCGACATGAAAAAGGCCAAGGACGGCCCGGCGCTGCACGACGAGGCGAGCGACAACCATTGCTACAAGTGGACGCTGGGCGACAAGGCCGCGGTCGATGCCGCCTTCGCCGGCGCCGCGCATATCAGCCGGCTGGATCTGGTGAACAACCGCCTGATTCCCAACGCCATAGAGCCGCGCGCCGCCAACGCCAGCTACAACCGCGCCACCGATGAATATGTGCTCTACGTGGCCAACCAGAACCCGCATGTGGAACGCCTGCTGCTCACCGCCTTCGTGCTGCAGCTGCCCGAGCACAAGGTGCGCGTGATCGCGCCCGACGTGGGTGGCGGCTTCGGCTCGAAGATCTTTCTGTACGCCGAGGACGTGGCCGTCACCTGGGCGGCCAGGCAGCTCAATTGCTCCGTGAAATGGACGGCCGAGCGCGGCGAATCGTTCGTGTCGGACGCCCATGGCCGCGACCACATCACCCATGCCGAGATGGCCATGGACAAGGATGGCAAGTTCCTCGCCATGCGCGTGCACACCGACGCCAACCTGGGCGCCTACCTGTCTACCTTTGCCTCCAGCGTGCCCACCATCCTCTACGGCACGCTGCTGGCCGGCCAGTACACGGCGCCGCAGATCTACGTGGAGGTGGACGGCTGGTTCACCAGCACCGCGCCGGTCGATGCCTACCGCGGCGCCGGCCGCCCCGAGGCCACCTATGTGGTCGAGCGCCTGGTCACGCGCTGCGCCTGGGACATGGGGCTGAGCCAGGACGAGATCCGCAAGCGCAACTTCGTCACCAGCTTCCCGTACCAGACGCCGGTGGCGTTGCAGTACGACATTGGCGACTACCACGCCTGCATGAACCAGGCGCAGCAGCTGGCCGACGTGGCCGGCTTCGACGCGCGCCGCGCCGCCAGCGAGGCCCGGGGCCTGAAGCGCGGCATGGGCTATAGCAGCTACATCGAGGCCTGCGGCCTGGCGCCCAGCAACATCGCCGGCGCTCTGGGAGCCAGGGCTGGCCTGTTCGAGGCCGGCGAGGTGCGCGTGCACCCCACGGGCAGCGTGACGGTGTTCACCGGCTCGCACAGCCACGGCCAGGGGCATGAGACCACCTTCGCGCAACTGGTGGCCGCGCGCCTGGGCCTCGATCCGAGCCAGGTGGACATAGTCCACGGCGACACCGGTCGCGTGCCCTTCGGCATGGGCACCTATGGCAGCCGCTCGCTCAGCGTGGGCGGCACGGCCATCATGAAGGCGCTGGACAAGATCGAGGCCAAGGCCAAGAAAATTGCCGCGCACCTGATGGAGGCCAGCGACGCCGACATCGAGTTTGCCAATGGCGAATTCACCGTCAAGGGCACCGACAAGAAGATCCCCTTCGCCCAGGTGGCACTGACGGCCTACGTGCCGCACAACTACCCGCTGGACAAGCTGGAGCCAGGCCTGAACGAGACCGCCTTCTACGACCCGGTGAACTTCACCTTCCCCGCCGGCACCTATATCTGCGAGGTGGAGGTAGACCCGGCCACCGGCGTGGTACGCGTGGATCGCTTCACCGCCGTGGATGACTTCGGCGTCATCATCAACCCCATGATCGTCGAGGGCCAGGTGCATGGCGGCCTGGTGCAGGGCATAGGCCAGGCACTGCTGGAGCATGGCGTGTACGACAAGGACAGCGGCCAGCTGCTCACCGGCAGCTACATGGACTACGCCATGCCGCGCGCCGCCAACTTCCCCACCTTCCAGCTCGGCCATGTGTGCACGCCCTGCACGCACAACCCCATAGGCAGCAAGGGCTGCGGCGAGGCCGGCGCCATAGGCTCGCCGCCGGCGGTGATCAACGCCGTGCTGGATGCCCTCAAACCCCTGGGCGTGACCGACATCGACATGCCCGCCACGCCGCACCGCGTGTGGCAGGCCATCCAGGGCGCCGCCGCCTGAAAGGAGCACAACATGTACGCATTCACCTACGAACGCCCCACCTCCCAGGCCGATGCCCTGAAGCTGGCCCAGGCCGGCGGCAAGCTGCTGGCCGGCGGCCAGACCCTGCTGGCCTCGATGAAGCTGCGCCTGGCCGCGCCCGAGCAGCTCGTGGATCTGGGCGCCATACCCGAGCTCAAGGGCATACGCCGTGACGGCAACGCCATCGTCATAGGCGCCATGACCTGCCATGCCGACGTGGCCGAAAGCGCCGAGCTGCGCGCCGCCATTCCCGCGCTGGCCGCATTGGCCGGCGGCATTGGCGACAAGCAGGTGCGCGCGCGCGGAACGCTTGGCGGCTCGGTGGCCAACAACGACCCCGCCGCCGACTACCCCGCCGCGCTGCTGGCCCTGGGCGCCACGGTGCACACCACGGCACGCGCCATCGCCGCCGACGACTTCTTCCAGGGCCTGTTCGCCACGGCGCTGGAAGAGGGCGAGCTGATCACCGCGGTGAGCTTTCCCATCCCCAAGAAGGCCGCCTACGTGAAGTTCGTGCAGCCGGCCTCGCTGTTCGCGCTGATAGGGGTGTTCGTCGCGCAGACCGACAGCGGCGCGCGCGTCACGGTCACCGGCGGCGGCAATGGCGTGTTCCGCCATGCCGGCCTGGAGGCGGCGCTGTCGGCCAGCTTTGCACCGGCCGCTGTCGCCGGCGTGGCCACCAGCGAGGACGAGATGTCCAGCGACCTGCACGGCTCGGCCGCCTACCGCGCCCACCTGGTCGGCGTGATGGCGCAACGCGCCGTGGCCCAGGCGCTGGCCTGAGCGGCTTCACTCCCTCCCCAATGTGGATCCATCTCCCCTCTCCCCTCGCGGGAGAGGGGCCGGGGGAGAGGGGGATGGGAGCCAAGCCCTGCCTGCGCCCCCTCTCCCCAGCCCTCTCCCGCGAGGGGAGAGGGGGAAAAATCCGGGTAGAACAAGCGTTGTGAGCCATCCAGCCCATACCCAGCAAGCGCAAGCAGCTACCATTTTTGATTGCTTCTCCGATGCCAAACCCACCCTGCGCCTGCACCAGCATCGACGAACTGGCCGCCGCCCTGCAGTCCGTCGGCTATTTTGCCGACCGGCGCCTGGCCACGGCCGTGTTCCTGGCGCTCAAGCTGCAGCGCCCGCTGCTGCTGGAGGGCGAGCCCGGCGTGGGCAAGACCGAGCTGGCCAAGGCGCTGGCCCGGGTGCTGTCGCGCCAGCTGCTGCGCCTGCAGTGCTTTGACGGCCTGGAGCAGCGCGAGGCCCTGTACGAATGGAACTACGCCGCCCAGCTGCTGCACCTGCGCGCGGCCGAGGGCAGCGCCTCCATCAGCGCGCTGGAGCAAGAGGTCTACCAGCCACGCTACCTGGTGCGCCGCCCGCTGCTGCAGGCGCTCGAAGCCCCGGCGCCCGGCGCGCTGCTCTTGATCGACGAGGTGGATCGGGCCGACGAGCCCTTCGAGGCCTTTTTGCTCGAATACCTGGGCGAGTACCAGGTCAGCATCCCTGAGCTGGGCACCATACGCGCGGCCGTGCCGCCGGTGACCATACTCACCAGCAACCGCACGCGCGAGCTGAATGACGCCGTCAAGCGCCGCTGCCTGTACCACTGGCTGGACTACCCCGAACGCGAGCGCGAGCTGGCCATAGTGCGCGCCCTGGTGCCCGAGGCGCCGCGCCAGCTGGCCGACCAGGTGGCGGCCTTTGTGCAGCAGCTGCGCGGCAGTGCCTATGGCGATCACTTTCAGCGCGCCCCCGGCATTGCCGAGACGGTGGAATGGGCGCGCGCGCTGGTGGCGCTAGACACCGTCACGCTCGACCCCGAAGTCGTGGTGGATACCGCCGGCATCCTGTTCAAGCAGCGCGACGACGTGGCCGCGCTCGATCGCGCGCTGGCGCAAGAGGCCCTGGCCGCCAGCCGGCCGGCCGCCTGAAACCGCATGGCCGAACCGCTTGCGGCGCCCCCCCGGGCGCACCAGACCCCATCGGCGCAGCGCGTGCCGCAGCTGGGCGACGCGCGCCGCGGCAAGCTGGCCGGCAACCTGGCGGCCTTTGGCCGGGCGCTGCGCCGCGCCGGCGTGCCGGTGGACGCGGCGCGCATCGCCCTGGCCCAGCAGGCCCTGCAGACCGTGGGCGTGGCGCGCAGGGACGACATGGCCGCCGCGCTGGAGGCGGTGCTGGTCAGCCGCGCCCAGGATAGGGTGGTGTTCCGCGAGCTGTTCGACGCCTTTTTCCGCGACCCGGAGCTGGCCAGCAAGCTGTTGGCGCAAATGCTGCCGCGCGCCGAGGGGCGTGCCCAGCCAGCACGCCAGCGCCCGCGCGTGCGCGAGGCGCTGCAGCCGCCCAAGCCCCCGGCGGGCAGCGCCGGCGCGCCCGAGCAGCAGATCGACCTGGACGCCGCCATGAGCGCCAGCCGCCAGCAGCGGCTGAAAGACGCCGACTTCAACCAACTCAGCGCCAGCGAATACCAGCTGGTGGAGCGCCTGGTGCGCGATATTGCCCTGCCTCTGCCCAGCGTGGCCTCGCGGCGCACACGCGTGGGCAGCCGCGGTGCGCGCATCCACTGGGCGCGCACGCTGCGCCAGGCCGCGCGCCATGGTGGCGACCTGGTGGCGCTGCAGCGCCAAGAGCGGCGCCAGCAACCGCTGCCGCTCTTGGTGCTGGTGGATGTGTCCGGCTCCATGGAGCGCTATGCGCGGCTGCTGCTGGCCTTCATCCATGCCGCTACGGCGCGCGTGCGCCTGGACGGCCAGGCCCAGCGGCTGCGCCGCGAGGTGTTCGCCTTCGGCACCGGCCTGACCGACCTGGGCCCCGCCTTTCGCGAGAGCGACACCGACGCCATGCTGCGCCGCGCCGGCCAGGCGATCCATGACTTTGCCGGCGGCACGCGCCTAGGCGACAGCCTGGCCAGCCTGCGCCAGCAGCATGCGCGGCGCCTGGTGGGGCGGCGCACGCTGGTGCTCATCATCACCGACGGGCTGGACACGGGCGCGCCCGAAGAGCTGGCGCGCGAGCTCGACTGGCTCAAGCACCATTGCCGGCGCCTGCTGTGGCTCAACCCGCTGCTGCGCTTTGACGGCTACCAACCCAGCGCGCGCGGCGCGGCCGTGCTGCACCGCGCGGCCGACGCCATGCTGGCGGTGCACAACATCACCCGGCTGCAGCAACTGGCCGGCGCCATCGCCAGCCTGATGAAACAATGAGTCAAGCCATTACCAAAGGAGACAGACCATGGAAATGCAAGGCGCACGTCAGCTGGCGGTCAGCCAGCAACAGGCCTGGGAGGCCCTGAACGACCCCGAGGTGCTGAAACTGTGCATTCCCGGCTGCGACAGCATTGAGGCCACGGGGGAGAACGCCTATGCCCTGGTCAACGCCATCAAGGTCGGCCCGGTGGCGGCCAAATTCAAGGGCGCGATTGCCCTGGCCGACGTGAACGCGCCGCACAGCTATACGCTGAACTTCGAGGGCAATGGCGGCGTGGCCGGCTTTGGCAAGGGCAGCGCCCAGGTGTCGCTGGCGCCGCAGGACGATGGCTGCGAGCTGGCCTACAGCGTGAACGCCACCGTGGGCGGCAAGATCGCCCAGGTCGGCCAGCGCCTGATAGACGGCGTGGCCAAGTCCATGGCCGAGAGCTTCTTCAAGCGCTTTGACGAGGAGATGCAGCGCCGCCACGGCCCGCCGCCCGAGGAGGCTGAGGACAAGCCCGGCGCTTTGAAAAAGATGTGGTCCAAGCTCAAGGGCGGCAGCAAGGACGCCGCGCCCCCGGCAGAGGAGACATAGCCATGGAAAACCTGGATGTCACCGTCCTGCGCGCCCTGCGCGATTGGCGCTTGGCGGGCAAGCAGGCGCTCCTGGTCACGGTGGTGCGCACCTGGGGCTCGTCACCCAGGCCCGTGGGCTCCATCATGGCGCTGTGCGCGGACGGTTCGGTCATGGGCTCGGTCTCGGGTGGCTGTATCGAAGATGATTTGATAGCACGCTACGCCCATACGGCGGGCGCTGACGCGCTACCACGCAGCGGCCCGCCACAGTCCGCCAAGTACGGCGTGACGGCCGACGAGGCCTTTCGCTTCGGCCTGCCCTGCGGCGGCACGCTGGAGCTGCTGCTCGAATTTGACCCCGACGGCGCCAGCATCGCCGCACTGGTGCAGGCGCTGGATGCGGGCCGGTTGATGCACCGCCGCCTGCGCCTGGCCGACGGCGCCGTGACGCTGGAGGCCACCGACGCGCCGGCGGAGCTGGTGCTCGACGGCGCGCAGCTCACCAACACCTTCGGCCCGGAATACCGCATGCTCATCATCGGCGCCGGGCAGATGAGCGAATACCTGGCCACCATGGCGCAGTTCTGCGGCTTTGCCGTCAGCGTCTGCGACCCGCGCGAGGAATATGGCGGCGCCTGGAGCGTGCCCGGCGTGCGCCTGCTGACCAGCATGCCCGACGACACCGTGGCCGCGTTCGCGCCCGACGCCAGATCCTGCGTCGTGGCGCTGACGCACGACCCCAAGCTCGACGACCTGGCCCTGTTGCAGGCGCTGGAGACGCCGGCCTTCTACATAGGCGCCATCGGCAGCCGGCGCAACAACGCGGCGCGGCGCCAGCGCATGATTGAACACCTGGGCCAGACCGAAGCCGGCCTGGCGCGCCTGCGCGGGCCGATCGGCATCTACATCGGCAGCAAGACCCCGCCCGAGATCGCGGTCAGCGTCATGGCCGAGGTGCTGGCCGTGAAGAACGGCGTGCCCCTGCCGCGCGACATGGACGTGGCCCATGTCAAGGACAGCCAGGGCCAGGCGGCGGCCGGCTCGGCCTGCAAGGTGGGTTGATGCCGCAGGTGAACGCGGTGGCCGCCGTGGTCATGGCCGCCGGCGCCGGGCGGCGCATGGGCGGCTTGCCCAAATCCCTGCTGGAACGCGATGGCGAGCCACTGCTGCTGCGCCAGATCCGCCTGCTGGGAGATGCGGGGGCCGGCACGGTGGTGGTGGTGCTGGGTCACCATGCGCCGCGGCTGCAGGCGCTGCTGGCGCAGGCCGCGCCCAGGCCCGGCGTGGGCCTGCGCTGGGTGCTCAACCCCGCGCCCGACGAGGGCCCGGGCTCATCCCTGCGCTGCGGCCTGGCGGCGCTGCCGCCCGATGTGGGCACGCTGCTGGTGGCCCTGGGCGACCAGCCCCTCCTGGAGCTGCCCGACCTGCAGGCCATGCTGGCCGCGTGGCGTGCGCGGCCGGCCGGCGTGGAGCTGGTGCTGCCCCAGCACGCGGGCCAGCCGGGCCACCCCATAGTCTTTGGCGCCGTGCTGCGCCAGGCGGTGATGCAGGCGCGCGCGGGGCAGGGCGTGCGCGAGTGGCGGCGCGCGCACCCGGCCCAGGTGCAGGTCGTGCCTTTGGCGCATGGGCGCTGCACCACCGATGTGGATACGCCCGAGGACTTGCAGCGGCTGGGCGAGCGCTTTGGGGTATGGCTCAGGCCGCCTCGGCCAGCAGATCCTGCAGCGCCTTGACCTGCTGGCGCAGGCGCTCGTTCTCTTGCTCCAGCTCGGTCACGCGCTGCTGCAGCTGGTGTGCGTCGGGCGCCGCTGCCGTTTCGGCCTCGGCGGGCATGTCCTGGGTGCTGGCCTTGGGTTTTTTCTTCGCGTCGCGCACGCGCTTGGCGGCCTGCTTGAGCTCTTGCGCGCCCCCGGCCGCGGCGCTCTTTTGCTCATCTACGGGTAGCTGGGCCACCACGGCGGCGGCGTTCAGCGACAGCTCGCCCGACTTGACGGCGGCCACCACCTCGGGCGCGGCGTTCTGGTGGATGGCCTCGATGGCCTTCACCTGGGCGGCCGTCAGGCGCGCGGCGCGGGCCAGGGCCTCGCGCGTGTCCAGCGCATCGTCGGGCACCTTGGCAACCGTGGCCAGGGCCTTGGCCACCACGGGGTCGGTGTCACCCTCCCAGGGGGCCTGGCCGCCGGGCGCCTGCGCGGCCTCGGCCTTGGCGGCCACCACGGCGGCTGCGGCCTGGGCGCGGCGCTCGGCAATGATTTCGCGCTTGCGCAGGGCCAGCACGCCGCGTTGGAACTCGGAGACGCTGCGCCGCCCCAGGTGCTGGTCGATCATCCACAGGTGCACGTCCTCCATGTTCTGAAAGCGCTGGTTTTGCACGGTCTGGAAGGGCAGGCCATGTTGCTGGCAGATGCCGAAGCGGTTGTGGCCGTCCACCAGCACGTCGCCCCACAGCACCAGCGCGTCGCGGCAGCCCTCGGCCAGGATGCTGCGCTCCAGCGCGTCATGCTCGTCGGGCGTGAGCGGGTCGATATAGGCCTTGAGTTCGGGCAGGACGACGATGTCTTCAGGATTCATGGGTTTTCAAAGAAGCGAATAAATGGGCAAAGGTCCCGGCGGGCCTTTGATGCAAAACAACCAACCTGGGCTCCCTCCCCCT
>JAFEES010000056.1 GCA_018240995.1 Pseudomonadota bacterium
GGCTCGAACCAGGGACCTACGGATTAACAGTCCGGCGCTCTACCGACTGAGCTATCGGGGAACAAGCCTTAGATTATATACATAAAAACCGGTGCTTTTGGCGCAAATTTGTGGAAATGCTGCGCGGCTCAAGCTTGGGGCTCGGGGCGCAGCCACAGCCAGGTGAGCACGCAGGCCATGAAGCCGCAGCCGCTGTAGGCGGCCCAGCGCGGCGTGTCGATCACCAGCAAGATGATGGCGCACAGCGTCATCAGGCAGGTGGCGCTCCATTTGGCGTGGCGGCTCACGCAGCCGCCATTCGTCCAGTTGCGCAGCATGGAGCCGAACAACGGGTGGAACCACAGCCAGCGGTACAGCCGCGGGGAGCTGCGCGCCGCGGCCCAGGCGGCCATGAGGATGAACACCGTGCTCGGCAGGCCCGGCACGATGACGCCGATGGCTCCCATGACCAGGCACAGCACGGCAAACGCGTGCAGCAGCCAGCGTGCCAGCGCCGGCAAGGGCTTGAGCTCGGGCACGGGAGGCAGCGATTCGGTCTGCTCGGTCATAGGTGCGATTGTGCCCGCGGGCGGGCGGGGCATGGCAAGCGGTATCCTCGATGGCCTGCATGCCACCATAGCCTTTGACCTGAATCAAATGACCGTTCGCACGATCCTGAAGATGGGCGACCCGCGCCTGTTGCGCGTGGCACGCACCGTGACCGCGTTTGACACCCCCGAGCTGCACCAGCTGCATGCCGACCTGATCGACACCATGCAGGCCGCCAACGGCGCCGGCCTGGCGGCGCCGCAGATCGGTGTGGATTGGGCCGTGGTGGTGTTCGGCTCCGACGCGCCCAACCCGCGCTACCCCGACGCGCCCGTGGTGCCGCGCACGGTGCTCATCAACCCGGTGATCACGCCCATGGGCGACGAGGAGCAGCTCGACTGGGAGGGTTGCCTGTCGGTGCCCGGGCTGCGCGGCATGGTGCCGCGCTGGCAGAGCGTGCGCTACACCGGCCAGGGCCTGCGCGGCGAGGCCATTGAGCGCACGGTGAGCGGTTTTCATGCACGCGTGGTGCAGCATGAATGCGACCATTTATGGGGCAAGCTCTACCCCATGCGCATGCGCGATTTCACGCAGTTCGGCTTTACCGAGGTGCTGTTCCCAGGCATCAGCGCCGCAGCTCAGGAGTGAGCGCTACCGACGAATCCTGCGCACAATGGTCAAAGACTGTATACATATCCGTATGCAATTTCTTCGGCGCTTGGTTCTACAGTTCAACGCAAGCTGTGGCTGGGGAGGTTGGGGTTCGGTCTGCAAAGACTCCGGCTCATGGGATCGGCTAGGCAGCGCAGCGCAGCACAAGAGGCCGTCAAAGAGGCCCTGGCAATGGATTCAAGGAGACAAACGGTGAACACGAATTCCACAGTCGCGGCCCATGAACTACGGCCCGAGGATGAAAAACTGGGCCTGGGCGCCAACCTGGCCTATGGCCTGCAGCATGTGCTGACCATGTATGGCGGCATCGTTGCCGTGCCGCTGATCGTGGCCGAGGCGGCCGGCATGTCGGCCACCGACGCCGGGCTGCTGATCACGGCCTGCCTGTTCATGGGCGGCGTGGCCACGCTGCTGCAGACCCTGGGCATTCCCTTCTTCGGCAGCCGCCTGCCGCTGGTGCAGGGCGTGTCGTTCGCCGGCGTGGCGACCATGGTCAGCATCTTGCAGACGGGGGGCGGGCTGCCGGGCATCCTGGGCGCGGTGATGGCCTCGGCCGTGTTGGGCCTGCTGATCGCGCCGGTGTTTTCCAAGGTCACGCGATTCTTTCCGCCGCTGGTCAACGGCTGCGTGATCACGGTGATCGGCCTGTCGCTGATTCCCGTGGCCGCGCATTGGGCCATGGGCGGCAACGCGCGCGCCGCAGACTACGGCAGCATGAGCAATATTGCGCTGGCGGGCATTGCGCTGGTCATCGTGCTGGCCTTGAGCAAGCTGGGCAATGCCGCCATCTCGCGCCTGTCCATACTGCTGTCCATCGTCCTGGGCACGTTGGTCGCGGTGTTCATGGGCAAGGCCGATTTCTCGCATGTGGCGCAGGGGCCCTGGTTCGCCATTCCCACGCCCATGCACTTCGGCCTGCCGACCTTCAACACCGCGGCCATCCTGTCGATGTTCATCGTCATCCTGGTGATCCTGGTGGAAACCTCGGCCGACGTGCTGGCCGTGGGCGACATCGTGGGCACCCGCGTCGATTCGCGCCGCCTGGGCGACGGCCTGCGCGCCGACATGTTGTCGAGCATCGTCGCCCCCGTATTCGGGGCCTTCACGCAGAGCGCCTTTGCGCAGAACGTGGGCCTGGTGGCCGTCACCGGCGTCAAGAGCCGCTACGTGGTGGCCTACAGCGGCCTGATCCTGATCGCCCTGGGCGTGCTGCCCATCATGGGCCGCGTGGTGGCCTGCGTGCCACCCTCGGTGCTGGGCGGGGCCGGCCTGGTGCTGTTCGGCACCGTGGCCGCCAGCGGCATACGCACCCTGTCCAAGGTGGAATACAACAACAACATGAACCTGATCGTGGTCGCCGCCGCCGTGGGCGCGGGCCTGATTCCGGTGGTGGCGCCCAAGTTCTATGCACAGTTCCCGGACTGGTTCGCCACCATCTTCCATTCGGGCATCAGCGCCACGGCCCTGGTGGCCATCTTGCTGAACCTGCTGTTCAACCATTTCAAGCAGGGCAATTCGGATCAGCAGTCGGTGTTCGTCGCGGCAACGGATCGCACGCTCAGCGCGCATGTGCTGGCCAGTCTGTACGACGGTGACCAGGTGATCGACGGCCAGCTCTACGACAAGCAAGGCAAGCTGGTGCGCGTGGCCGCCGCGCACGCCCATTGAAGTCGGTGTCGCCGGCCGCTTGCAGATTGGTTACCGCAATTTCATGCCTGCTTCTTGATCTGGCGCATAGCGGATTCGATACTGCTAGGCGTGCATAGCGCGGCGCCGACCGCCATGCCACAGCCCATCGCGCAGGGTGCGCGACCGGCCGCCAGATGGTCGGCCTCGCGCTGCCACTTACCTTTCATGAAGGAGTTGCGCGATGTCTGCCGTCACACCCGACAAGATCATGCATCTGGCCCTGGGCTTCATGGGCTCCAAGACGCTGCTGAGTGCCGTCGAGCTCGGCGTCTTCACCCAACTGGCGCAGGCGCCCGCCGACCTGCCCACCCTGCAGCGCAGGCTGGGCCTGCACCCGCGGGCGGCCGATGACTTCCTTGATGCCCTGGTGGCGCTGGGCATGCTGCAGCGCGAGGGCGGCGTCTATCACAACACCGCCGAGACCGACCTGTTCCTGGACAAGGCCAAACCGAGCTACATGGCCGGCATTCTGGAGATGGCCAATGCGCGCCTGTACCCGTTCTGGGGCTCTTTGACCGAGGGCCTGAAGAGCGGCGAGCCGCAGAACGAGGCCAAGTCGGGCGGCGAGATTTTCCAGGCGATCTATCGCGACCCCGAGCGGCTGCGCGGCTTTCTTGCCGCCATGAGCGGCATCAGCGGCGGCGCGGCGCAAGCGATTGCCGCGAAGTTTCCTTGGGCGGAATACAAAACCTTCGCCGACGTGGGCGCCGCCCAGGGCATGGTGCCGGTGACGCTGGCCAAGGCCCATGGACACCTGTCCGGCATAGGCTTCGACCTGCCGGTGGTGCGGCCGGTGTTCGAGGAGTTCGTGGCGCAGCAGGGCGTATCGGATCGCGTCCGCTTCCACGCGGGCGACTTCTTCCAGGACGATCTGCCCAGGGTGGACGTGATCGTCATGGGGCATATCCTGCACGACTGGACCCCCCCTGAAAAGCGCCGACTGCTCGCCAAGGCCCATGCCGCGCTGCCCGCCGGCGGCGCCCTGATCGCCTACGACGCGGTGATAGACGACGAGCGCCGCCACAACGCCTTCGGCCTGCTGATGAGCCTGAACATGCTGATAGAGACCCGCGGCGGCAAGGACTACACCGGCGCCGACTGCCAGGGCTGGATGCGGGAGGCGGGGTTCACCAACACCCGCGTCGAGCCGCTGGCCGGGCCCGATTCCATGGTCATTGGCGTGAAGTGAGGGCGCGATGAACCACGGGCCCAGGGCACCCGAGACCAGGGGTGTCACGGTAACGCTGCTGGCAGCGCTGGATCTTGGCCCCGAGATCGAGGGCATGGCCGGGCGTGAGCTGCGCATGCGCCTGGTGACCATGGAGCCCGGGGGCGTGTTCGGCCCGCTGCACAGCCACCAGGACAGGCCGGGCGTGGTCTACATATTGCAGGGCACGATCACCGATCACCGCAATGGCATCGCCACCGACTATGGGCCGGGCCCGGGCTGGCCCGAGGACAGGAACACCGTGCATTGGCTGGAAAACCGGGGCACGGTGGCGGCGGTGGAGGTGTCGGTGGACATCGTCAGGCGGCAGTGACCAGGGAAATCGCCACCAGGCATGCGGTGGCTCATTGGTCGGCCAGCGCCTGCAGCAGTTCGGTTTCTATGCGGATCTGCTGGGGGTTGCTTTGCAGCTCTGCGCCCTGCACCAGAAAGCTGTCTTCCACGCGCTCACCCAGGGTGCTGATCTTGGCCAGCTGCACGTTCAGGCCGTGGCGCGAGAGCACCCGCGCCACCAGGTACAGCAGGCCGGCGCGGTCGCTGGCCGAGATGCTGATGAGCCAGCGCTGCGCCTTTTCGTCGGGGCGCAGCGTGACGCGCGGCGCGATGGGAAAGCTCCTGACGCGGCGCGAGACGCGCCGGCGTGCCGGCTCGGGCAGCGCGCCCTGGTCTTCGATGGCGCGCTGCAGGCCGTTTTCCACCATGTGGATGAGCTCGCGGTAGGCGCCGGGCTGCTCCGCGGCGACGACCTGGAAGGTGTCCAGCGCATGGCCGTTGCGGGCCGTATGCACGCGTGCGTCCAGGATGGAAAAGCCCGCATGGTCGAAGTAGCCACAGATGCGCGCAAACAGATCCGCCCGATCCGGCGCGTAGACCAGCACCTCCAACCCTTCGCCGGCCAGCGACAGGCGCGCGCGCACGATGGCCCGGGCGCTGCCCACATGGCGCGAGAGGTGGCGCGTGTGCCAGGCGATGTCGGGCGCCTCGTGGCGCATGAAGTAGCTCACGTCCAGCGTGTCCCACAGGCGCTTGTGGGCCTCGTGCGGCAGGGCGCTCAGGGCCAGCAGGATCAGCGCCTCGCGCTTGCGCGCCTCGATCTCGGCGGCCGGGTCGGGCGCGCGCCCGCCCAGCACGCGCAGCGTGGCGCGGTACAGGTCTTCCAGCAGCTTGCCCTTCCAGGCGTTCCAGACCTTGGGGCTGGTGCCGCGGATGTCGGCCACGGTGAGCAGGTACAGGGCCGTGAGCTGGCGCTCGTCGCCCACGCGCTGGGCAAAGGCGCGGATCACGTCGGGGTCGGACAAGTCCTGCTTTTGCGCCACCTGGCTCATGCTCAGGTGCTCGCGCACCAGGAATTGCGCCAGCTGCGCGTCCGCCCCCTCCACGCCATGCTGGCGGCAAAAGCGCCGCACCTCCTGCGCGCCGATGAGGGAATGATCGCCGCCGCGGCCCTTGCCAATGTCGTGGAACAGGGCCGCGATGTACAGGATCCAGGGCTTGTCCCAGCCGCTGGCCAGTTGCGAGCAAAACGGGTATTCGTGCGCATGCTCGGCCAGGAAGAAGCGCCGCATGTTGCGCAGCACCATCAGGATATGTTGATCCACGGTGTAGACGTGGAACAGGTCGTGCTGCATCTGGCCCACGATGCGCCGGAAGGGCCACAGGTAGCGCCCCAGCACCGAGGTCTGGTTCATGAGCCGCATGGCATGCGTGATGCCCGAGGGCTGGCGCAGCATCTGCATGAACTGCGCGCGGTTCACCGGGTCGCGCCGGAAGGCGGCGTCCATCACGCCGCGCGCGTTGTACAGCGCGCGCAGGGTGCGTGCTGACAAGTCCTTCAGCGCCGGCGAGCCCTGGTAGAGCAAGAAGGTTTCCAAGATGGCGTGCGGCTGGCGTTGGTACAGGTCGTCGCTGGCCACCTCGATCAGGCCGGCCTTGTCGAAGAAGCGCTCGTTGATGGGGCGCAGCTCATGCTTGCTGGGGTTGAGCCGCTCCTCTATGCCCAAAAGCAGAATCTGGCACAGCTGCGTGACGGCCTTGGCGGCCCAGTAGTAGCGGCGCATCAGCGTCTCGCTGGCGCGCATGGCCAGGCGCTGGCCGTTTGGCGCCGTGGAGCGGTAGCCGAAGCTCTCGGCCACGGCCGTCTGCAGGTCGAACACCAGGCGATCCTCGCGCCGCCCGGCCAGGGCGTGCAGGCGCGCGCGTATCAGCAGCAGCAGCGCCTCGTTGCGCTCTATCTGCCGCAGCTCGAACGGCGTGGCCAGGCCGTTGGCGGCCAGTTCGCGCCAGCTGCCGCCCAGGCCCGCGGCGCGCGCCAGCCAGACGATGAGCTGCAGGTCGCGCAGGCCGCCGGGCGACTCCTTGCAGTTGGGCTCCAGGGCGTAGGGCGTGTCCTCGTAGCGGGTGTGGCGCTGGCGCATCTCCAGCGTCTTGGCCACCAGGAAGGCGCGCGCGTCCATCTGCGCGTCATAGCGCTGGCGAAACTCCTCGAACAGGGCGCGGCGGCCGCACACCAGGCGCGACTCCAGCAGCGCGGTCTGCACCGTCACGTCGGCGGCGGACTCGCTCAGGCATTCGGCCACGCTGCGCACGCTGGAGCCAATCTGCAGGCCCGCGTCCCAGCAGCGGCCGATGAAGGCCTCTATCGGCTGGCGCGTGCCGGCCTCGCTGGTGGCCGTGCCGTCCGGCAGCAGCACCAGCACGTCCACGTCGGAATGCGGCAACAGCTGCGCGCGCCCATAGCCGCCCACGGCCAAGAGCGCCCAGTCCCGGGGCGGCTGCACGCTCTGCCACAGCTGGCACAGCAGCCTGTCTGTCAGCGTGGCCAGCCGCAGCAGCAGCTTGCGTATGCCGCGCGTGGAGGCGCCGCCCGTCTGCAGCTTGGCCAGCAGGGCGGCCTTGTCGCTTTCGTACGTGGCGCGCAGCGCCTGCAGTGCGGCGCCGTCCGGGGGCTGGCTGGCTGGCATGGGGTGCTTTGCCGTCAAGGTGGTGTCTGCCAGTCCTGGTGCGCCTGCGTCTCAGCTATCCATGGCGCCGTGCGCCATCCCCAGGACATGAAACCCGAGCGCACCGGCCACGCCACCGCTGTCATTGCCGCGCAGGCGGCAATCCAGGAACGTCGGCAGGGTGCAC
Organism: Pseudomonadota bacterium; assembly: GCA_018240995.1. GTDB lineage: Bacteria > Pseudomonadota > Gammaproteobacteria > Burkholderiales > Burkholderiaceae_C > Alicycliphilus. Next base: position 7,244 of record JAFEES010000056.1, read on the forward strand.
TGGATCCCCGCCTGCGCGGGGATGACGATGGCAAGGCCAGGGGTGAGGCAAGACAGTCTCATCCCAGGCTCTCAGGTGGCGGTGGCCGTCACGAAGGAGGGCAGGGCGGGCGAGCCGGCCGACAGCGTCAGCACCTCGTAGCCCGTGGGCGTGACCAGCACCGTGTGCTCCCACTGGGCCGACAGGCTGCGATCCTTGGTGATGATGGTCCAGCCGTCGTTGCCCAGTTCCTTGATGTCGCGCTTGCCCTGGTTCAGCATGGGCTCGATGGTGAAGGTCATGCCGGGCACCAGCTCCTGGCCCGTGCCGGGGCGGCCGTAGTGCAGCACCTGGGGGTCTTCGTGGAACTTCTGGCCAATGCCGTGGCCGCAGAACTCGCGCACCACCGACAGGCCGTGGCCCTCGGCGTATTTCTGGATGGCATGGCCTATGTCGCCCAGGCGCGCGCCGGGCCTGACCTGCTGTATGCCCAGCCACATGGCGTCGAAGGTCAGGGCCGACAGGCGCTTGGCGGCGATCGAGCATTCGCCTATCAGGTACATGCGGCTGTTGTCGCCAAACCAGCCGTCCTGGGTGATCACCGTCACGTCCACGTTGACGATGTCGCCTTTCTTCAGCGGCTTGTCGTTGGGTATGCCGTGGCATACCACATGGTTGACCGAGGTGCACAAATGGCCGGGGTAGGGCGGGTAGCCCGGCGGCTGGTAGCCCACGGTGGCAGACCTGGTGCCCTGCTGCGCCATGCATTCGGCGCCCAGGCGGTCGATCTCAAGGGTGGTGATACCGGGCTTGATGTGCGGGGCGATGTAGTCCAGCACCTCGGAGGCCAGGCGGCAGGCCTGGCGCATGCCGGCGATGCCCTGGGCGTCTTTGATATTGCTCATGGCGTAAATTATCCCATTCGCATTTGCCCTCTGCAGCCGCCGGGCTGCAAACGGGTGACAGCCGGTAAAATACCGGGTTGACCACAATACGCGCCGCGGGGCGTGGCGGCCCCAGTCAGCGGCCTCCATGCCCGGCGGCCTCAAGCCTCTTTCCCCCATCACACAGGCCGCTACCGTGACCTTGCACATCACCCAGCTGGAGGGCGGCAATGCCCTCAGCGACTTCCGCGCCCAACAACTGCTGCCCCGGCTGCAGGCCATTCACCCCAAGATCACCGGCATCGCGGCACGCCATGTGCACCTGGTGGCGCGCGATGCGGCGCCCACCCCGGCCGAGCTGGAGCGCCTGGCGGCCCTGCTGACCTATGGCGACCCCTACGCCGGCCCGGCCGACGGCGCGGCCTTGCTGGTCACGCCGCGCCTGGGCACGGTGTCGCCCTGGGCCTCCAAGGCCACCGACATCGCCCACAACTGCGGCCTGCAGCTGCGCCGCGTGGAGCGCATCACCGAATACCGCATCGCCATCAAGGGCGGCCTGCTGGGTGGCAAGGGCGAGCTGACACCTGAGCAGCTGGCGCAGGTCGCCGCGCTGCTGCACGACCGCATGACCGAGTCGGTGGTGGCCACGCGCGCCGAGGCTGAAAAGCTCTTCACCGAACTGCAGGCCGAGCCCATGGCCTTCGTGGATGTGCTCGGCGGTGGCCGCGCGGCCCTGGAGGCCGCCAACAAGGCCTGGGGCCTGGCGCTGGCCGATGACGAGATCGACTACCTGGTGAACGCCTTCGCCACGCTCAAGCGCAACCCCACGGACGTGGAGCTGATGATGTTCGCCCAGGCCAACAGCGAGCATTGCCGGCACAAGATCTTCAACGCCCAGTTCACCATAGACGGCGTGGCGCAGGACAAATCGCTGTTCGGCATGATCCGCCACACCGAGGCCTGCTCGCCCCGGCACACGGTGGTGGCCTATGCCGACAACGCCTCGGTCATGGAGGGCAGCGAGGTCGAACGCTTCTTTGCCAAGTTCGACTCTTTCGTAGAGCAGATAAGCGCGCCCAGCTATCAAAAATCAAGCGGTACCCAGCATGTGCTGATGAAGGTGGAGACGCACAACCACCCCACGGCCATCTCGCCCTTCCCCGGCGCGGCGACCGGCGCGGGCGGCGAGATCCGCGACGAGGGCGCCACCGGCCGCGGCTCCGAGCCCAAGGCGGGGCTGACGGGCTTCACCGTCTCCAAGCTCTGGGACAGCCAGGTCGGCAAGCCCGAGCACATCGCCAGCCCGCTGCAGATCATGACCGAGGGGCCGCTGGGCGGCGCGGCCTTCAACAACGAGTTTGGCCGGCCGAATCTGTGCGGCTACTTCCGCGAATACGAGCAGGTGGTCGGCGAGGGTGAGGGCGCCATCACCCGCGGCTACCACAAGCCCATCATGATCGCCGGTGGCCTGGGAACAATCGATGCGCAGCATGTGAAGAAGATCCTGTTTCCGGCCGGCACGCTGCTGGTGCAGCTGGGCGGCCCCGGCATGCGCATAGGCATGGGCGGCGGCGCGGCCAGCTCCATGGCCACCGGCACGAATGCGGCCGAGCTGGATTTTGATTCCGTGCAGCGCGGCAACCCCGAGATCGAGCGCCGCGCGCAGGAGGTCATCAACCACTGCTGGGCGCAAGGGGCGGACAACCCCATCCTGGCCATCCACGACGTGGGCGCGGGGGGGCTGTCCAACGCCTTCCCCGAGCTGACCAACGACGCCGGGCGCGGCGCGCGCTTCGACCTGCGTTCGGTGCCGCTGGAGGAATCGGGCCTGGCCCCCAAGGAGATCTGGAGCAACGAGAGCCAGGAGCGCTACGTGCTGGCCATTGCCCCGGAGTCGCTGGCCCGGTTCACGGCGTTTTGCGAGCGCGAGCGCTGCCCCTTCGCCGTCGTCGGCGTCGCCACGGACGAGCGCCAGCTGCGAGTCGGTGACCTGGACTTACCCCTTCCCCCTCTGGGGGAAGGTTGGGATGGGGGCCAGCCAGCGGCAGCAGCGCACATGCCGCCCCCACCCCAGCCCTCCCCCAGCGGGGGAGGGAGCGGATTGGCCGTGGACATGCCCATGGACGTGCTGCTGGGCAAGCCGCCCAAGATGCACCGCGACGTGAAGTCCGTGCGGCGCGGCTTCGCACCCATCAACCTGGACGGCCTGGCGCTGGAGAAGGCCGTCATCGACGTGCTGGCCCACCCCACGGTGGCCTCCAAGCGCTTTTTGATCAACATCGGCGACCGGGCCGTGGGGGGCCTCACGCACCGCGACCAGATGGTCGGCCCCTGGCAGGTGCCCGTGGCCGACGTGGCCGTGACCCTGGCGGACTACAAAGGCTTTGCCGGCGAGGCCATGGCCATGGGCGAGCGCACGCCGCTGGCCGTGATCAACGCCCCGGCCTCGGGCCGCATGGCGGTGGCGGAAAGCATCACCAACCTGCTGGCAGCGCCCATTGAGCTACCCCGCGTGAAGCTGTCGGCCAACTGGATGGCCGCCTGCGGCGAGCCGGGCGAGGATGCCGACCTGTACGCCACCGTGCGCGCCGTGGGCATGGAGCTGTGCCCGCAGCTGGGCATCTCCATCCCCGTGGGCAAGGACAGCCTGTCCATGCGCACGCAGTGGCAAGACGGCGGCGTGACGAAAAAGGTCACCTCTCCCGTGAGCCTGATCATCACGGCGTTTGCCACGCTGGTCGACGTGCGCGGCACGCTCACGCCGCAGCTCGACGCCAGCGAAGAAGACAGCACCCTGGTGCTGATCGACCTGGGCCGTGGCAAGAACCGCATGGGCGGCTCCATCCTGGGCCAGGTGCTGGGCCAGAGCGGCGACGAGACGCCGGACTTGGACGACGCCGAGGACTTGAAGCGCCTGGTGAACGCCGTGAACGCGCTGCGCGCCCAAGGCCAAATCCTGGCCTACCACGACAAGGGCGACGGCGGCCTGCTGGCCACGGTGGCCGAGATGGCCTTTGCCGGCCAGCTGGGCGTGGCGCTGAACGTGGACATGCTCATCACCGAGGGCGACGGCATCAGCGACAGCCGCATGGACAGCGGCGAAGGCAAGAACTGGGGCGCGCAGGTCAGCGGCCGGCGCGAGGCCCAGACCCTGGCCGCGCTGTTCAACGAGGAGCTGGGCGTGGTGCTGCAGATCCGCACGCTTGAGCGCGCCGCCGTGATGCAGACCCTGCGCGAGCACGGCCTGATCCAGTGCAGCCACACCATAGGCAAGACGCGCCCTGCCGCCTCGCCGGTCGATGCCGGCAAGGGCGAGCTGCAGGTCTGGCGCGACGCCAAGAAGGTGTTTGGCGCCAGCCTCTCCGACCTGCACCAGGTCTGGGATGCGGTGAGCTGGAAGATCTGCCAGCAGCGCGACAACCCCGCCTGCGCCGACAGCGAACACGCCGCCATGGGCGACCCGGCAAACCCCGGCCTGCATGTGCGGCTGAGCTTCGACCCGCTGGAAAACATCGCCGCGCCCTTTGTGAACCTGGCGCGCCCCAAGGTGGCCGTGCTGCGCGAGCAAGGCGTGAACTCGCATGTGGAAATGGCCTACGCCTTCACCGAGGCCGGCTTCGAGGCCTACGACGTGCACATGACCGACCTGCAGGCCGGCCGCGCGCGCTTGGCTGACTTTGCCGGCGTGGTCGCCT
>JAFEES010000570.1 GCA_018240995.1 Pseudomonadota bacterium
CTACTACTTCCTGCCCAAGATCATCGCCCGGCCGATACGCTCGTACAACCTGTCCATCCTGGGCTTCTGGACGCTGGCCTTCTTCTACGCCCAGGTCGGCGGCCACCACCTGGTGGGCGGGCCGGTGCCGGGCTGGCTGATCACGCTGTCCATCGTGCAGAGCATGATGATGATCATCCCGGTTCTGGCGTTCTCCATCAACATGGGGCTGACCATGAAGGGCCGCATGCGCCTGGGGCTGTATTCGCCCACGCTGCGCTTCATGATGTTCGGCGGCGCCATGTACTTCCTGTCGTCGCTGCAGGGCTCGTTCGAGGCGCTGCGCTCGGTGCAGCAGGTGGCGCACTTCACGCACTTCACCGTGGCCCACGCCCACCTGGGCGCCTACGGCTTCGTGACCATGGTGCTGTTTGGCGCCATCTACTTCATGATGCCGCGCATCCTGCATTGGGAATGGCCCTTCCCCAAGCTGATTTCCTGGCATTTCTGGCTGGCCAGCATAGGCATCATGATCTACTTCGTGGGCCTGACCTACGGCGGCTGGCTGCAGGGCCTGGCCATGCTTGACGCGTCCCGCCCCTTCATGGACTCGGTCGCGGTCACCATTCCGTGGCTGCAGTGGCGCAGCGTGGGCGGCAGCCTGATGGTGGCCAGCCACCTGATCTTCGCCTTCCACTTCCTGGCCATGGCGCTGCGCTTCGGCCCCGATCGTGCGGGCGCGGCACTGTTCGCGCCCCAACCCCAAAACCGGGAGCTCGTTCATGGAGAATGAAGCCAAACTCACCGCCGGTGCCATGGTGACCTTCGCGATCGCGGTCTCGGCCCTGGTCATCCTGCCCTACGCCCAGGTGCGCGACGTGAAGCCGCCCGAGGGCCTCAAGCCCTACACCAGCGCCGAGCTGCGCGGGCGCGCCGTCTACATCGCCAACGGCTGCATGTACTGCCACAGCCAGCAGCCGCGCTCGGAAAGCTTTGCGCCCGACGCCAAGCGCGGCTGGGGCCGCGCCTCGGTGCCGGGCGACTACTACTACGACAAGCCGCACCTCCTGGGCAGCATGCGCACCGGGCCAGACCTGATGAACATCGGCGTGCGCCAGCCCAGCAAGGACTGGCACCTGGGCCATATCTTCCAGCCGCGCGCCTACGTGCCGGGCTCCATCATGCCGTCCTACCCGTATCTGTTCGACATCAAGGACAAGGCCGAACCGGGCGAGGAAACCCTGAAACTGCCGCCCGGCTACACGCCGCCGGGCAAGGTGGTCGTGCCCACGCCCGAGGCTCTCGATCTGGTGCGCTACCTGCAGGCGCTCAAGCGCGAATACCCCATCCTGCCGCCCGAGCCGCACGAGGCCGCGGGCGCCAAGACCTCTTCCGCCGCGCCTGCTCCCCAGCCGACGCCCGCATCATGAAAGGGCCGAGACGATGAGCCAAGACACAGTGACGCGCGCACAGCAGCGCGAAAACGAAGACCCCGAAGAAACCGTGCGCCCCATGCCGCTGGTGGTGCTGCTACTGGCCTTGTTCATGGTGCTGTGGGCCGTGGTGTATATCCTGCGCAGCGAACCGCTGACGCTCTCGGCCTTTGGCGACCAGCGCACGCGCGCCGAGCTCTCGGGCCCGGTGGCCGGCGCCGCCGGCGGCGCAGTGGACGGCAAGGCGCTGTTTGCCGCGCAATGCGCCGCCTGCCACCAGGCTACCGGAGCGGGCCTGCCGGGCGTGTTCCCGCCGCTCGACGGCTCCGAATGGGTGCAGGGCAACACCAAGGTGCTGGCCAACATCCTGCTGCACGGCATCACCGGCGAGATTACCGTCAAGGGCAACAAGTTCTCCGGCGCCATGCCCAGCTTTGCCCAGCTCAGCGACGCCGAGCTGGCCGGCGTTGCCAGCTTCATACGCGGCAACTGGTCGAACAAGGCCGAGGCCGTCACGGCCGAGCTGTTTGCCCAGGAACGCAAGGACGGCAACCGCACCACTCCCTTCGAGGGCGAGGCCGCGCTCAAGGCGCTGGAAAAATAACAGGCCGCCCATGTTGCGCACCGCGCTGGCCAGCGCCCTGCTGCTGCTTGGCGGCTGGGCGGCGGCCGGCTGGCTGACCTACGACTACCAGGTCTGGACTGACGAGGGCGCGCGCCGGCTGGAAGTGGCGCTGCGCCCCGTGGCCGCCCCCAGCGTTGCCGTGCAGGGGCCGGGGCTGGACGGCAGCCTGCCGGCGCTGTTGGGCGCGGACGGCGGCGTCACCATTGTCGATTTCATCTACACCCATTGCGAAACCGTGTGCCTGTCGCTGGGCAGCAGCTTCCAGCAGATGCAGGCCGTGCTGCAGGCCGACCAGGCGGCGGGGCGCGCGTCAAGGGTCAGGCTGCTATCGATCAGCTTTGACGGCGGGCGCGACGATCCCGCAGCGCTGGCCGCCTACGCGCGCGGTCTGCGTGCCGACCCGGCCCTGTGGCGCTTCGTGCGCGTGCCCGATGCCGGCGCACAGCAGACCCTGCTGCGCACGCTGGGCGTGGTCGTGGTGCCGGACGGCCGTGGCGACTTCGAACACAACGCCGCCCTGCTGGTGTTTGACGCCCGGGGCCGCATGGTGCGCATCTTCGACCTGGCCGAGCAACAGCTGGCCCTCAACTACGCGCGCCACCTGGCGCGTGGCCCGCAATGAAGCGCCCGCCCTGCAAGGCCTGGCACCAGGCCGCCCTGGGGTTGGCGCTGCTCGCCGTGCTGGCCCTGCCCGCCACACGCCACTGGCTGGAGGCCAGCATGTGGCGCCACATGCTGCTGCAGTTTCCGCTGCTGCTGCTGGCCGGTGGCTTGCCCGCCGCCACGCTGCGCCCGCGCCTGCGCGCCGCCCTGGCGGGCTGGAATGCCCATGGCATCACCGGCCTGGTGCTGGCGGGTACGGTGCTGGCGCTGCTGATGATTCCACGCGTGCTGGATCTGGCCCTGCGCGAGCCGGGCGTGGAAGCTGCCAAATGCGCGGCGCTGCTGCTGGCAGGAAGCGCCCTACGCCTGTCCTGGCCCGCGGCCGGCCTGGTGGTGCAGGGCTTCTTCCTGGGCAACATGCTGCCCATGATGGTGGTCGTGGGACAGCTCTTCATAGACTCGCCGCTGCGCCTGTGCAACGCCTACCTGCTCGACGATCAGGAGCGCCTGGGCCAATGGCTGATCGCCGTGGCGGCGCTGCTGGGCATCGCCTGGCTGGGCCATGCGGCCTGGCGGCTGGTACGGCGCGACGAGGCGCGGTTGGCGCCACCCTAGGCTTGCTCTCGTTACGATAGCTGTAGGCGCTTTATCTGCGATGGGCGCATGGCTGAAAACCCCTGCTCTGCCGCTATAACGCCAGGCCGAAGAAGCCCGCCATCTCGACAAGCTGACCATCCAGCATATGCTGCCCGGCATGCGCCACGGCGCCGCGGTCGCGGGCCGCGGCCAGCAGTGCGGTGTCGCGCATCACGGCCTCGCACACCAGCATGCCGGGCCGCAGCGTCTCGACTGGCAGCGGCGCCGGATCGCCATCCTTGAGCCCCAGCGCGGTGGCGTTGATGACCACGTCGAAGTTAGTCGCGTCGGCCGGCCCGGTGCGCAGCAGCACCCCAGACAAGGCCGGGGCGATGCGCGCCAGCGCCTCCTCGGCGCGCGCCATGCTGCGGTTGTGCAGCACCAGCTCGGCCGGCCGCTCACGCCCCACGGCATAGGCAATGGCCTTGCCTGCACCGCCCGCGCCCAGCAGCAGCACGCGCTTGTCCGTCAGGCTGTGTCCACATGCCTTCAGGCCGGCAACAAAGCCGTCACCGTCCAGGTTGCCTCCCAGCCAGTGGCCGCGCACACCGCTCCAGCGCAGCACGTTGGCGGCACCCACCAGGCGCGCCGCTGGGGTCAGCTCGCCGCAATGCGTGACCACGGCCTCCTTGTGCGGGATGGTGACCACCAGCCCCGCCAGGTTCTGGCAGCCCGCCAGTCCCGCCAGCAGCGCGGGCAGCTGCTGTGCGGACACATGCAGCGGCACGCACACGGCGTTGTGCCCGCGGCGCGCCATGGCGGCGTTGAACAGCTGCGGCGTGCGCACATGCGCGATGGGGTCGGCGACGATGCCAACCACCCGGGTCTTGCCATCGATTTCCATGGCTCAGATACCGGCCATGTTGATGTACTTCACGACCAGGTAGTCCTCAATGCCGTAGTGCGAGCCCTCGCGGCCTATGCCCGACTGCTTGACGCCGCCAAAGGGCGCCACCTCGTTCGAGATCAGGCCCGTGTTCACGCCCACCATGCCGTACTCCAGGCGCTCGGCCACGCGCCAGACACGGCCCAGGTCGCGCGCGTAGAAGTAGCTCGCGAGGCCAAATTCGGTGTCGTTGGCCAGGGCCACCACCTCGTCCTCGGTCTCGAAGCGGAACAACGGCGCCAGCGGGCCAAAGGTTTCCTCCCTGGCCACGGCCATGGTCTTCGTCACATCGGCCAGCACCGTGGGCTCGAAGAACGACTGCCCCAGGGCATGGCGCTTGCCGCCGGTGAGCACGCGCGCCCCCTTGGCGGTTGCGTCGGCAATATGCTCCTCGACCTTGGCCACGGCCTTGGCGTCGATCAGCGGGCCTATGCGCACACCATCCTGCAGGCCGTCACCCACCTGCATGACCCGCACGGCAGCCACCAGTTTTTGCGCAAACGCGTCGTACACCTTGGCATGCACGTACAGGCGGTTGGCGCACACGCAGGTCTGGCCGGCGTTGCGGTACTTGGACACCAGCGCACCCTCCACCGCAGCGTCCAGATCAGCATCATCGAAGACGATGAAAGGCGCGTTGCCGCCCAGCTCCATCGACACCTTCTTGATAGTCGCGGCCGTCTGCTGCATCAGCGTGCGCCCCACTTCGGTGGAGCCGGTGAAGGTCAGCTTGCGCACCAGCGGGTTGGTGGCCAGCTCGGTGCCTATGTCGCCCGCCGCGCCGGTCACCACCGACAGCACGCCCGCCGGAATGCCCGCGCGCTCGGCCAGCACCGCCAGCGCCAGGGCCGACAGCGGCGTCTGCGAGGCTGGCTTGACCACCATGGTGCAGCCCGCGGCCAGCGCCGGCCCGGCCTTGCGCGTGATCATCGCGGCCGGGAAGTTCCACGGCGTGATGGCGGCGCACACGCCTATGGGCTCCTTGGTGACTACGATGCGCTGGCTGGCCACGGGGGCCGGAATGGTGTCGCCGTAGACGCGTTTGCCTTCCTCGGCGAACCACTCGATGAAGGAGGCGGCATAGGCGATCTCGCCCTTGGCCTCGGCCAGGGGCTTGCCCTGCTCCATGGTCATGATGGTCGCCAGATCGTCCTGGTGCGCCATGATCAGCTCGAACCACCGCTTGAGCAGCGCCGCTCGCTCCTTGGCGGTGCGTGCACGCCAGGCGGGCCAGGCGCGGTTGGCGGCCTCAATGGCCTGGCGCGCGTGGGCTGCTCCAAGCTTGGGTACGCTGGCGATATGCGCGCCCGTGGCGGGATTCGTCACGGCGATGGTCTGCTCGGCGCCGACCCACTGGCCGTCGATGAAGCACTGCTCGCGCAGCAGCGATGGGTCTTTCAAATTCCACATGGTCTTGCTCCTTCAATGCGTCAGCCGGCCATGTACAGGCCGCCGTTGACATGGATGACCTCGCCCGTGATGAAGCTGGCCGCGCTGCTGCACAAAAAACCGATCACGCTGGCGATTTCCTCGGGCTTGCCCAGGCGCTTGAGCGGGGTCTGGTCAATCGACTCCTGGCCGCGCTTGGCGATCAAATCATTGGTCATGGGCGTGGCGATGACGCCGGGCGAGACGGCATTCACCCGCGTCGTCGGCCCCAGCTCGCGCGCCAGCGAGCGCGTCAGGCTCAGGATCGCCCCCTTGGACGCGCTGTAGTGCGCGTTGTAGTAGGCGCCGCGATGCGCGGCCAGCGAGCTCAGGTGCACGATGGCGCTGCCTTCCCGCAGCAAGGGAATAGCGCGCTGGCACAGGTAGAACACGCCGTCGAGGTTGATGGACAGGGTCTGGCGCCACTGCGCATCGGTCATCTCCCGCACCGGCTGCGCCAGGTACAGGCCGGCCGAGGGCACGAGGTAGTCGATACCGCCAAAGCGCTCGCGCGCCACGTCCACGGCCTTTTGCGAATCCTCGGGGTTGGCCGCATCCATGCGCAGGCAGGCCACACGCCGCGCCACATCGCCGCCCAGGCCCTGGGCAAAGCCTTCCAGCCCGGCCAGGTCGATGTCGGTCAGCACCAGGTTGGCGCCATGGGCATAGAAAAGCCTGGCCACCTCGCGGCCTATGCCGCCGTTGGCGCCGGTCAGCAGCAGCGTCTTGTCCTGAAAGTCGTACATGAAAAGTCTCCTGGTCAGATATGCAGGGCCCGGCCGTAGGCCGCGAGCACGGCCTCGTGCATGGATTCGGACATCGTGGGGTGAGGAATGATGGTGGCCATCAGGTCGGCCTCGGTGGTCTCCAGGGTCTGCGCGATGGCAAAGCCCTGGATCATCTCGGTGACCTCGTCGCCCACCATGTGCGCGCCCAAGAGTTCTCCGCTGCCCTCGTCGAATACCACCTTGGCAAAGCCGGCCGTCGCGCCCATCGCGATCGCCTTGCCGTTGGCGCCAAAGGGGAACTTGCCCACCTTGACCTTGTGGCCCGCGGCCCTGGCCTGGGCCTCGGTCAGGCCCACGCTGGCCACCTGCGGGTGGCTGTAGGTGCAGGCCGGCACGCGCTGCGGGTCGAGCGCATGCGGTGCTAGGCCGGCAATATGCTCCACGCACATCACGCCCTCGTGGCTGGCCTTGTGCGCCAGCCAGGGCGGCCCCGCCACGTCGCCGATGGCGTACACGCCGGGCTCGGCGGTGCGGCATTGCGCGTCGGTGACGATGTGGGTTTTTTCCACCTGCACGCGGGTCTTGTCCAGGCCCAGGTCCTCCACGTTGCCGACAATGCCCGCGGCCACCAGCACCACGTCGGCCTGCAGCTGCAGCGTGCCCTGCGCCCCGCCCTGCTGGCGCAGGGTGAGCTGCCAGGCATCGCCCGCGCGCGTGGCCTGCTCCAGCGCCACCTGCGTGTGCACCTGGATGCCGTCCTGCTTCAGGCTGGCGGCCACCTGGACCGAGATGTCCTCGTCCTCCAGCGGCAGGATGCGCGGCGCCATTTCCACCACCGTCACCTCGGCACCCACGGCGCGATAAAAACTGGCGAACTCTATGCCTATGGCCCCGGCGCCCACGATCAGCAGGCGCTTGGGCAAGGCGGGCGGGGTCAGCGCCTCGCGATAGGTCCACACCGTCTTGCCGTCGCCGGGCAGCTGCGGCAGCTGGCGCGCCCTTGCGCCCGTAGCCAGCACGACGTGTTTGGCGTGCAGCACCTGGGCCGCGCCATCCGCGCCCGTGACGGACACCGCGCCCGCGCCCTGCAGGCGGGCGTGGCCGTTGAACACCTTGATGCCGTTCTTCTTCATCAGGTGCGTGACGCCCTTGTTCAGCTGGGCCGCCACGGCGCGCGAGCGCGCCACCATGGCTGCCAGATCGGCCTGCGGCTCGGCGGCCTTCACGCCGAACTGCGCGGCGCCCCGCACCAGGCGCAGCACGTCGGCCGAGCGCAGCAGCGCCTTGGTCGGGATGCAGCCCCAATTCAGGCAGACGCCGCCAAGTTGCGCCTTCTCCACCAGCGCTGTCTTCATACCCAGCTGCGCGGCGCGGATGGCGGCCACATAGCCGCCCGGCCCGCCGCCGATGACCAGCAGATCGAATGTTTCCTGTGCCATGGCATGCCCCTCAGACCAGCATGGACAGCGGCGATTCGATGGCGCGCTGGAACGCGGCCAGCCACTGCGCGGCCAGCGCGCCGTCGATGGCGCGATGATCCACCGACAGCGTGCAGCGCATCACCGTGCCCACCTTCAGCTCGCCGCCCTCCACCACGGGCTGCTGCCGCGATGCGCCCACGGCCAGGATGGCGGCCTGCGGCGGGTTGATGATGGCGGCAAACTCGCCCACGCCATACATGCCCAGGTTGCTCACGCTCATGCTGCCGCCCTGGTATTCCTCGGGGCGCAGCTGGCCGGCGCGGGCGCGCGCGGCCAGATCGGCGATCTCCTGGCTGATCTGCGACAGTGTCTTGCTGTCGGCAGCGCGCACGATGGGGGTGATCAAACCGGAGTCGGTGGACACGGCTACGGCGATATCGGCCTGCTGGTACTGGCGCATGGCGCTGTCCGTCCAGCCCACGTTGGCCTGCGGCACCTCGCGCAGGGCCACGGCCACGGCGCGCACAATGAAGTCGTTGACCGAAATCTTGCGGCTGGCGGCGGCGTTGATCTCGGCGCGCAGGGCCAGCAGGCGCTCCATGCGGCAATCCACCGAGAGATAGAAATGCGGCACCGTGGACTTGCTCTCCGCGAGGCGCCTGGCGATGGTGCGGCGCATGTTGCTGTGCGGCACCTCGGTATAGCCGGCGCCACCGGAGGGCGCCGACGCGGCGACCGCAGCGGGCGCGGCGACCGCAGGCTGGCTGGCGGCGCGCTCGATGTCGATCTTCACGATGCGGCCATTCGGGCCACTGCCGGCCAGCCCCACCAGCGCAATGCCGCGCTGCGCCGCCAGGCGGCGTGCCAGCGGGCTGGCGCGCAGGCGCTCACCTGCATCGCTTGTAGCCGAGGTCACGGCGGCGGATACGGGCGCCGCTGACTGCTGCTGGGTCGGTGCGGCTGTGGGCGCGGCGGCGCCGGCGGCCTGCAGCAGCGCGTCCACGTTCGCCGCCGTCTCCCCCTGGGCCAGCAGCACGGCGATGGGCGCGCCCACCTCGACCTCCTGGCCCGCCTGCACCAGCAGGCGACCCAGCACGCCGGCGGCGTCGGAGTTGAACTCGACCACGGCCTTGTCGGTTTCTATCTCGGCCAGGCAGTCGCCCGCGGCCACGGTGTCGCCCTCCTGTCGCGTCCAGGCGGACAAAGTGGCATGGGTGGAATTGGCTGCCACTTCGGGCATGCGCAGCAAGGTAGCCATGTCAAACGCTCCTGTTCTTCAAATCGGTTCGGTAGCTGGTGATGTCGGCGTACTGCACGAGCTCCAGCACATGGCCCTCGGGGTCGCGGCAAAACGCCAGGTAGGTGCCTGGGCGCACCTCGACGCGCTCGGGGCCGGTCAGAAACTCCACGCCCTCGGCCCGCAGCCGCGCCATGGCGGCGTTGATGTCCTCGACGATGAACGTCAGGTAGCTGGCATTGGGTTGGGCCAGGATGGGGCCCGCGTGCTGCACCGCCGGCGCAGGATCGACGGCGGCCAGCAGCTTGATACGCTCGCCATGGCTGGTCTGCAGGCGCACCACGGTGTAGCCGCCATCGGCCAACGCGGCCTGCCGTGCCTTCTCTGCGGGGACGAACACCTCGCTGACGAACTGGCAGCCCAGCGCGTCTTCGTAGAACCGGCGCATGCGCGGCAGGTCGCGCACACCCAGGCCTACTTCCAGGGGGGCCATCATGTTCATGCTCATGCTGTACTCCCCTGACCTCAGGCGCGGCCCTGCTCACGCATGACCAGCCGCAGCCCGGCGACGACCTCCTCGGTGCGCGCCGCGGCGGCGCGCTCCAGCACCTTGGAGATGCTGGGCGAGGCCTCGGCACCGGTCACGCGCTGCACGGGCTGGTCCAGCCAGTCGAAGCAGCGGCGCTGGATCTCGTCGGCCAGCCAGCCGCCATACGATGTGCCACGCGCGCCCTGCTCGACGATGAGCACGTTGTTGGTCTTTCGGATGCTGGCCTCTATGGTGTCCCAGTCCAGGCTGGCGCGATCGAGCCAGCGCAGATCCACCACCTCGGCGTCTACGCCGGTCTGCTCCACGGCGTCCAGCGTGTGCTGCACCATGGACAAATAGGTCAGCACCGTGACGGCCTGGCCACTGCGGCGCACCGCCGCCTTGCCAAAGGGGATGACATAGTCCAGGTCTTCCACCGGCGCCGCGCCCTGGCTGTTGTACAGATCCACATGCTCGATCACCAGCACCGGATCCTTGCAGGCCAGCGCGGCGTTCATCAGGCCGACATAGTCGAACGGCGTGGACGCGGCCACGATGCGCCAGCCCGGCGCGGTGGCGAAGATGCCGGCCGGATCCATGGAATGCTGCGAGCCGTAGCCCGTGCCCATGGCCACCTTGGTGCGCAGCACCAGCGGCACCTCGAAGCCGCCGCCGAACATGTGGCGCGCCTTGCCGATCTGGTTGAACACCTGGTCGGCCGCCACCCACATGAAGTCGGGGTACATGAATTCGATCACCGGCTTGTAGCGCCCGTCCATGGCCAGGCCCCCGCCCAGGCCGGCGAAGGCGTTCTCGCTGATGGGCGTGCCCAGCACCCGGTCGGGGAAGCGGTCGCGCAGGCCACGCGTGGCGCCGTTGGTGCCACCCTTGAGGCGGTGCACGTCCTCGCCCATGACGACGATGGAGGCGTCAAGCTCCATGCGGCGGTTCATCACGTCGGCCACCACATCCACGAACTTGCGCTGCTCGGTCTTGCCCGTGAACGTTGCGGCTTCCTCGGCGCGCAGGCCCTGCAGCTCGCTCAGGTCGCCGCGCACGCCCACGTCGCGGAAGTCCGGGCTGGGCCAGAGCTCGGGGCGGATGCGGCGCTTGCCCGGCTTGCCCGTGGGGTCGGCCTCCAGCAGCTCGGCGCTGGCCTGGGCCATGGCGTCCTTGATGCGCTGGCGCAGCGCCTGGGCCTCTTCGACGGTGAGCAGGCCACGCTCCTGCATGCGGGCTTCGAGCAGCGCGATCGGGTCGCGTGCACGCCACTGCTGCTCCTCGTCCTTGCTGCGGTAGCCAAAGGCGCTGCCAGGGAAGGGGCCGTTCTGGTGGAAGAAGCGGTACACATCGGCCTCGATCACCGTCGGGCCCTTGCCCGCGCGCATGTGCGCCAGCGCCTCCTGCATGGCCAGGTGCACGGCCAGCGGGTCCATGCCATCGACCTTCCAGCTCTGGATGTTGAAGGCCAGCCCGCGTGCCGAAAGGCGCGTCTCGGCGGTGGACTCTTCCACCTTGGTGGAGACGGCGTAGCGGTTGTTCTCGATGAAGAAGCACAGCGGCAGCTTCCAGGCGGCGGCCAGGTTCATGGTCTCCAGCACCGAGCCGATGTTGACAGCGCCGTCACCGAAGTAGGTCACGGCCACTGCATCCGTGCCTGCATGCCTATGCGCCCAGGCCGCACCCGCCGCCAGCGGCACGCCGCCGCCGACGATGGCGTTGGTGCCCAGCGCCCCGGCCTCCACCCACTGCAGGTGCATGGAGCCGCCGCGGCCATGGCAAAAGCCCTGGTCCAGCCCCAGGATCTCGGCCAGCGTGCGCTGCAGCAGGTTTTGCACCTCGCCGCCAAACGCCGCCTTGGGGTCGAGCCCCTGGGGCGCGACATGGCCCAGCGCCTTGGATAGGAACTGGTGGTGGCCGCGGTGCGAGCCGTTGATTTGGTCGGCCGTGGTCAGGCTGACGATGGAGCCGGCCGCGCCACCCTCCTGCCCGATGCTGGAATGCGCGGGGCCGTGCACCAGGCCCTCGCCGGCCAGATCCAGCACGCATTCCTCGAAGCCGCGAATGACATGCATGTGCGTGAGCAGCGTGCCCAGCAGGGCAGGATCGGCCTGCGCCCAGTCCTCGGCGGTGGTGGCAATCTCGACCCAGTCGCTTGCGGGGGTCAGCGGTGTGCGTATCGTCATATCGTGTTCCTGTCTGCTTGTGCGTGAACGGAGTCAATAACCTTGCGCCAGCCAGCCGCCGTCCGAGACGAGGGCATGGCCGGTAATGAAGGCGGCGGCGTCCGAGGCCAAGTACAGCGCGGCCTCGGCCATCTCCTCGGGGCAACCGAGGCGGTTCATGGGGGTCTTGCCGCACAGCTCGGCACCGTCGATGACGCCGCGCGCCATCAAGTCGTCCATCAGCGCCGTGTGCGTATAGCCGGGGCAGATGGCGTTGACGCGGATACGGTGCTGCGCCCACTCCGCCGCCAGACATTTGGTGAGCGAAACCACGCCGGCCTTGGCCGCGCAATAGGCCAGGCGGTTGGCCGAGCTAGACAGCCCCCAGATCGAGGCCGTGCTCAGGATCACGCCGCCGCCCTGGCGCTGCATGCGCTTGCCCGCCGCCTGCGCGCAGTAGAAGACGCCGGACAGGTCGATGTCTATGGCGCGGCGCCATTCGGCCGGGGTCAGCTCCAGCGAGGACTTGTTCATCGAGATGCCGGCGTTGTTCAGCAGGATGTCGATGCGGCCAAAGCGCGCCTCGGTGGCGGCGCAGGCGCGCTCCACCGCCTCGTCGTCGGCAATCGAGGCCTGCACGATGTCCACCTCGACACCGGGAAAGGCTTCGTGCAGTTGTGTGCGCGTCTGCTCCAGCGCAGCGGTGTCGATATCGAGCAGCATCAGCCGCGCGCCGTGACGCGCAAAGGCATGGGCCATGGCGCGGCCTATGCCGCTGCCCGCGCCGGTGTTGAGCACCACCCTGCCCGCCAGGCCGGGATAGCTGGCCGTGGCAAAGGGCTGGGCGCCAGGGTAGCCAAGGGGAATAGGGGTAGTCATACGGCAAGCCAATCTGTCATGAGTTGTTGGTTGGAGGTGAGCTCCTGCGGCGTGCCTTCGAACACGATGCGGCCATGGCCCATCACGCACACGCGGCTGGAGACCTTGAGCGCGATGGCCAGCTTTTGCTCGACCAGCACCACCGACACACCTTTGTTGTGGATGTCCTTGATGACCTCGCCCACCACCTGCACGATCTTGGGTGCCAGGCCCTCGGTGGGTTCGTCGATCAGCATCACCAGCGGATTGCCCAGCAGCGAGCGGCACATGGTCAGCATCTGCTGTTCGCCCCCCGACAGGCTGCCGGCACGGGTGTTGCGCCGCTCCTTCAGGCGCGGAAAATAGTCGAACATCTGCTCCACCGTCCAGCGCGTGCGGCCGGCAGGCGCGGCCTGCTCGCCCATGCGCAGGTTCTCGTCCACGGTGAGGTTGTGGAACACGTCGCGCTCCTCGGGCACGAAGGCCACGCCGGCGCGGCAGATCTCGAACGGGCGCGCGCCGGCAATCTTCTTGCCCTGCAGGGTGATCTCGCCACCCGTGGGGTGCACCAGGCCCATGACGGTCTTCATGGTGGTGGAGCGACCCGAGCCGTTGCGCCCCAGCAGGCTCACCACCTCGCCCGGCGCGACGTAGAAATCCACCCCGTGCAGGATGTGGCTCTTGCCATAGTGGGCATGCACACCCTTGAGCTGCAACAGGGCTTGTGTGTTGGTATTCATGCCGCCACCTCCTCGCCCAGATAGGCTTCCTTGACCTTTTGGTTGTTGCGGATCTCGTCCGGCGTTCCGGTGGCGATCACTTGGCCATAAACCAGCACGCTGATGCGGTCGCACAGCGAGAACACCACGTCCATGTCGTGCTCCACGATGAGCAGCGAGCGGCCCTGGGTCACGTTCTTGATGAGCTCGACCGCGTAATCGGTCTCCTCGTGCGACATGCCGGCCATGGGCTCGTCCAGCAGGATGACCTTGGGGTCGGAGGCCAGCGCCATGGCAATTTCCATGGAGCGCTGCTCGGAGTACGACAGCTCGCCCGCAATCGCCTCGCGCCGCGCGGCCAGGCGCACCTGCTGCAGCAAATGCTCGGTCTCCTCGCGCACCTTGGGGTAGCTGCTGATGAAGCGCCACAGCGTGTTCTGCACACCATGGCGGCGCATCACCGCCAGGCGCAGGTTCTCGTACACCGACAACTTGGGGAAAATGTTGGTGATCTGGAACGAACGCGCCAGCCCCAGGCGGTTGATGTGCTGCGGGCTTGCGCCCTGGATGTCGTGGCCATCGAAATGGATGCGGCCACTATTGGGCACGTAGTGGCCCGAGATCAGATGGAACACCGTGGACTTGCCGGCACCGTTGGGGCCGATCAGGGCATGGCGTTCGCCGTCGCGCAGCTCCAGATCCACCCCGCGGATGATTTGAGTCTCGCCAAAGGCCTTGTGCACGCCGCTCAAGGTCAAGATGGGTTGCATGCTATTCACAGCGCACCTCCTTGTGCGGTTGAAGCCGCGTCCGACGGGGCCTGCATTTCCTCGGCCCTATCCAGCAGCGCCTGCCACATGCGCCTGGCGGCAAACACCAGCGCAGCGCCGGCACCGCACAACACCAAGGGCACGGCCCAGGTGGCTACGGCCGTGGGCAGCCAGTCACGGCCAAACAGGGGAATCGGCGCCCAGCCCGAGCCCGGATGCAGGGCCGCCATGGAGCGGTAGTCCTGCGAGAAAAAGCGCTGCAGCAGCTCCACCGTGAACACGGTGCCCGCCGTCAGCAGCAGGCCGGCCAGCAGGCCCGCCACCAGCAGCGGCAGCAGCGGGGCGAAACCATGTGCCCTGCGGCTGCTCCGGATCCAGCTGAAAAAGCCCGTCAACCCCGATGGCATGAACATCATCACCAGCACGAACAGGATGCCCTGGTACAGCAGCCACGCGCGCGTCAGGTCTGACACGGCATAGCCGAAGAAGGTCATCAGGGACGCGCCCAGGGCCGGGCCCAGGAAGACCGACACGCCGCCGATATAGCTGTTGAGCACCACGGCCGCCGAGACATGGCCTTCCAGCAGCACGTAGTTGGCCGATTCGGTGTTCAGCGCCTGCAGGCCGCCGGCGACGCCGGCAAACATGGCGGAGATGGCAAACACCGTGACGTTCAGGCGATGCACGTCATAGCCCAGGAAGCGCAGGCGGTGGGTGTTTTCGCGCAGGCCCAGCGTCAGGCGCCCGACGGGGGTCAGGGTGTATAGGTACAGCAGTGCCAGCGACAGCAGCACCCAGGCCAGGGTCAGGTAGTAGACCTCGGTGGATGAGCCAAAGGTGAAGCCCCAGGCCGGTATGCGCATGGTGGAGATGCCGGCCTCGCCGCCGAACACGCCCTTGAGCTGCGGGGCGAGCGCGTGCAGCAGCTCGGCAAGCGCCAGCGTGATCATGGCGAAATAGGCGCCGGTGCGCTTGGTGGCAAACCAGCCTGCGACTATGCCCACCAGCAGGCCCACGGCGGCACCGGCCAGCGGCATCAGCGGCGTGGGCAGCAGGCCCGCGCCGTTGAAGGCATTCATGGCATGCACGGTGGCAAAAGTGCCCACGCCGAAGTAGGCCGCGTGGCCAAAGGACAGCATGCCGCCCTGCCCGCACAGCACGTTGAAGGCGCAGGCGAACAGCGCCGCGATCAGCATCTGTATGGAGGCATTGAGCAGCGCCGGCGTGGTCAGTGCGGGCAAGGCCAGCAGCAACCCCACCCCCACCGCAAGCGCGATCCAGATATTTGACTTCATGGTGAAAACTCCTGCGCAGGCCTTAGTTCTTGTCGCCCATGAGGCCCGAGGGGCGCACCATGAGGACAAGCAACATCAGGGCAAAGGGAATCGTGGCGGCAATACTGGACAGCTTCAGCGTGAGCAGGCCGCCCACCTGCTCAGCCCAGGCGCCGGCGCCTACCCAGGCCAGTGCATCGGCCAGGCTGTAGTCCACGCCCACCGCCAGCGAGGTGATGACGCCGATGAGCAGCGAGGCCGCCATGGCTCCGCCCATGGAACCCAGGCCGCCCACGACCACGACCACGAACACCATCACGCCCAACTCCAGCGCCATGTTCGGGTTGGTGGTGTAGAAAGCGCCGGCCACGGCGCCGGCCAGGCCGGCCAGCGCCGCGCCCACGCCGAACACGCCCATGAACACCACCGGCACGTTGTGGCCCAGCGCCTCGGCCATGCGCGGCTTGTAGATGGCGGCGCGCACGATGATGCCCACGCGGGTGCGGGTCAGCAGCAAATAGACCAGGGCAAACATCACCACGGCCACGGTGCCCATCAGCACGCGGTATGCGGGGTAGTTGGTCAGGCCCAGGCGGAACAGGGAGAAGTCCAGGCTCGCGGGGATGCGGTAGTCCACCGGGAAGTTGCCGAAGAACAGCTTGATGAGCTCGGCGATGATGAAGGACAGGCCGAAGGTGAGCAGCAGCTCGTGCGCATGGCCATGGTGGTGTACACGGCGCAGAAAGTATTTTTCAACCACCACGCCCACCAGGCCCACGAGAATGGTCGAGGCCACCACCGCGCCCCAAAAGCCCAGGATGCCCTGCAGCGCAAAGGCAAAGTAGGCGCCCAGCATGTAGAACGAGGCGTGCGCGAAATTCAACACGCCCATCATCCCGAAAATGAGCGTCAGGCCGGCGGAGACCATGAACAACAGCAGTCCGTAGATCACGCCGTTGAGCAGGGAAACGATCAGACTTTCCATAGTGATGCTCCTGTGAAAAGCGCGCATGCAGCGGCCCAGCCTGCCGGCTCCACGCGTAAGACGAAGGGAGGAACAGAGCCCGCCAGACCGGGGTCACCCGGGCCGGACGGTGCTCTGGCTTGCAGCCGGCCTTAGTTCGGGCGCTGCATCTTGCAGCTGGCCTGCACGGGGGCCGCCGCCTCCTGGGCCGAGAACAGCTTCACCGTCTTGAAACCCATGTCGGTGTTGTCGGCCTTGTACTTGGCGTCCTTGCGCACCTCGGACACGACGAAGGGCAGCAGCAGCTGGTGATCCGCTGCGCGCATCTCCGACTCGCCCAGCGGCGTCTTGAACTTGGCCGTCTCCAGGGCCTTGGCGAAGGCGTTGGTGTTGAGCTTGCCGTTCTGCGCCTTCTGGCCCTTGAGCACCGATCCCACCATTTGCAGGCCAAATACCGTCTGGCCTTCGACGTAGACCGGGTAGTGGCCGGTCTTGGACTTGTAGTCCTCGGCAAACTGCTCGCTGTCCTTGCCATTGGCATCGGCATTGAAGGCATGCACCAGGTAGGCGCCCAGGGCCACCTCGCCGGCGTTGGCAATATTGCCAGGCTGATCCAGGAAGGTGGTGCCGAAGCGGGCACGCAGGCCACCGGCCTTGGCCGCCTTCATCAGCAGCAGCAGGTCGTTGGACCAGTTGCCGGTGATCACCGTGTCGGCCTTGGACTCGGCGATCTTGTTCACGTACGGGGCGAAGTCCTGGATCTTGTTCACGTCGTGCAGGGTCTCTCCCACCACCTGGTAACCGCCAGCGGCGGCGTTGGCCAGTATGGCGGCCTGCATGTCCTGGCCCCAGGAGTAGTTCTGGTTGATGGAATACACCTTGCCGCCCAGCGCCTTGTCCTGCTTCATGGCCGAAACCAGAGCCTTGACGCGCACCTGGGCGTTGGGATTGAAGCGGAAGTGGTAATAGTGGCACTTGTCGCCCGTCAGCTCCAGAGCCTCGCCGCCGACGTTGAGGAACACCACCTCCTTGCCCGGGTTACGCAGGTTGAACTTGCGCACGTCCTCGGTGATCTGGCCGCTCACGGCCGACGATGAGCCCTGGATGATCAGCTGCACGCCATCGGCCAGCGCCGCCTTGACCTTGTCCGACGCGCCGGCGGGACCGCCCTGGTTGTCATATTCCACCAGCTGCACTGGCTCGCCGTTCCAGCCGCCGGCGGCGTTGATCTGGTCGATCACGTAGCGCGTGGCCGTTTTGAACATCAGGCCGGTGGACGCCTGAGAACCCGAGAGGGTCTCCACCAGGCCAATCTTCAAGGGAGCTGCCTGGGCGCCAGCGGCGGCGGCAAGCAGTGCGGCCAGGGCGATGTGTTTTGCGCGGAAGGGTGCGGTCATAGGGTCTCCAAGGTTCCTGTCGAAGGGATGGCTCGCGCTGGTGTCGAGCCGGCATATCAGTAGGTGTCTGACATTTATTTCTGATTGGTCTGACAACTAAGTCTAGTAGCCAGACAAGTCCAGCGCAAGAAAATAGTGAGCCCCCAAGGGTAAACACCGAGAATGACGTTTTGCACCTCAATCCGGGATCGCCATGCGGAAGACACATTGAACCACCCACGGAAAATTGGTTTAACATGTCAGACAACTTTTACGCCGCCCTCACACCCAATGACCTCTGAGCCCATGGCCACTGTGGAAGACAAGCTCGCAGTGCTTGCGCAGGACGGTGCCCGCCCCCTGCCCGACGAAATCGCCGCCAACATCAACGCCCAGGTGCAGCGCGGCGAACTGCAGCCGGGCGACCGCCTGCCCAGTGAACGCGAGCTGTGCGAGCTGCACGGCGTCAGCCGCTCGGTGGTGCGCGAGGCGCTGTCGCAGCTCAAGTCCGACGGCATCATCGAAACCCGGCGCGGCAGCGGCGCCTATGTGCTGGAGCGCGATCAACGCCAGTCCTTTCGCATGCAGGACGTGGCCATAGACGAGCGCGACAGCCTGGCGCTGGTGATGGAGCTGATCGTCACCGTGGAGGTGGCCGCCACCCGCCTGGCGGCCATGCGGCGCACACCCGAAGACCTGAAGCTGATACGCCGCGCCCTGATCGGCATGGAATACGAGATCGCCAACGACCGCCTGGGCGACGAGCAGGACTTCGCCTTCCATCAGGCCATCGTCGAGGCCACGCACAACCCGCACTTCGTCGCCCTGAGCTCGCACCTGGAGCAAGGCGCACGCCGCGTGATCCGCCAGGCGCGCACCAACACCCGCTACCAGCACCACGAACTGATAGAGGCCGTGCAGCACGAGCACCAGGCCATCTTTGACGCCATCAAGCAAGGCGACCCCGACGCCGCCGAGCGTGCCGCCACCATGCATCTGGAGAACGCCGCGAAACGCTTGGACATGTACCTCAAGCACTGAGGCTGAGAGGCAAGCGAATAAAATGCCCCATCCTCCGATCCATTGCCACCAAAGCGGCATCCCACGGGATGCCGTTTTTCATTGCCATGAGCGACCCAATTGAACAACCCGGCCTGAGCAGCCTCTCCAAGTCCTTCGAACCCGCGGCCCTGGAGGTCCATTGGGGCCCCGAATGGGAAAGGCGCGGCTATGGCCGGGCCGGCGTGCGCGGCACGGGTCAGCCCGATGCCAGCGCCCCGGCGTTTGCCATCCAGCTGCCGCCGCCCAACGTCACGGGCACGCTGCACATGGGCCATGCGTTCAACCAAACCATCATGGACAGCCTGACGCGCTACCACCGCATGCTCGGCCACAACACGGCCTGGATTCCGGGCACGGATCATGCCGGCATCGCCACGCAGATCGTGGTGGAGCGCCAGCTGCAGGAGCAGGGCATTAGCCGCCACGACCTGGGCCGGCCGGACTTTGTGCAGAAGGTCTGGGAATGGAAGGAGCACAGCGGCAACACCATCACCACGCAGATGCGCCGCCTGGGCGACACCGTGGACTGGAGCCGCGAGTACTTCACCATGGACGACAAGCTGTCCAAGGTCGTCACCGAAACCTTCGTCAAGCTGTATGAGCAAGGGCTGGTCTACCGCGGCAAGCGCCTGGTGAACTGGGATCCAAAGCTGCAGTCCGCCGTCTCCGACCTGGAGGTGGAGAGCGAGGAAAAGGACGGCTCGCTATGGCATATCGCCTACCCCCTGGCCGACGGTTCGGGCCAGCTGGTGGTGGCCACCACGCGGCCCGAAACGATGCTGGGCGACGTGGCGGTGATGGTGCACCTCGAGGATGAGCGCTACAAGCATCTGATCGGCCGCATGGTGAACCTGCCGCTGTGCGATCGCCAGATCCCGGTGATCGCCGACGAGTACGTGGACAAGGAATTCGGCACCGGCGTGGTCAAGGTCACGCCGGCGCACGACCAGAACGACTACGCCGTGGGCCAGCGCCACCACCTGCCCATGATTTGCGTGCTGACCCTGCAGGCCACGGTGAATGACGATGCGCCCGCCAAATACCGCGGCATGGATCGCTTCGTGGCCCGCAAGGCCGTGGTGGCCGACCTCGAAGCCCTGGGCCTGCTGGTCGAGGTGAAGAAGCACAAGCTGATGGTGCCGATCTGCACGCGTACCGGCCAGGTCATCGAGCCGATGCTGACCGACCAGTGGTTCATCGCCATGAACCAGGTGGGCGAAGGCGATGCCACGGGCAAGAGCATCGCGCAAAAGGCCATCGATGCGGTTGCCAGCGGACAGGTGGCGTTCGTGCCGGAAAACTGGGTCAACACCTACAACCAGTGGATGAACAACATCCAGGACTGGTGCATCTCGCGCCAGCTGTGGTGGGGCCACCAGATCCCGGCCTGGTATGACGAGGATGGCAAGGTCTACGTGGCACGCAGCGAGCAAGAGGCCCAGGCCCAGGCCCCCGGCAAGCGGCTGCGCCGCGACGCCGACGTGCTCGACACCTGGTATTCAAGTGCCCTGGTGCCGTTCTCCACCATGGGCTGGCCCAACCAGACGGACGCGGCCACGGACGACTACAACCTCTACCTGCCCAGCAGCGTGCTGGTCACGGGCTACGACATCATCTTCTTCTGGGTCGCCCGGATGATCATGATGAGCACGCACTTCACCGGCCGCGTGCCGTTCCGGCATGTCTATATCCACGGCCTGGTGCTCGACGCGCACGGCAAGAAGATGAGCAAATCGGAAGGCAACGTGCTCGACCCGGTCGATTTGATCGACGGCATCGAAC
The DNA here is from genome assembly GCA_018240995.1 of Pseudomonadota bacterium. Classification (GTDB taxonomy): domain Bacteria; phylum Pseudomonadota; class Gammaproteobacteria; order Burkholderiales; family Burkholderiaceae_C; genus Alicycliphilus. Next base: position 20,476 of record JAFEES010000570.1, read on the forward strand.
TCGAATCGCTCTTGGACAAGCGCACCCAGGGCCTGCGCCGCCCCGAAACCGCACCAACGGTGCGCAAGAACACGCAAAAGGAATTCCCCGACGGCATTCCCGCCTATGGCGCCGACGCGCTGCGCTTCACCTTCGCCGCCCTCGCATCCTTGGGCCGCAGCATCAACTTCGACAGCAAGCGCTGCGAGGGCTACCGCAACTTCTGCAACAAGCTCTGGAACGCCAGCCGCTTTGTGCTGATGAACTGCGAGGGCCATGACTGCGGCTTTGACGGCGACGGCAGCTGCAGCGAGGCCTATCTGCACTTCAGCCAGCCCGATCGCTGGATCGTCTCGGATCTGCAAAAGCTGGAGGCCGAGGTGGCCCGGGGCTTTGCCGACTACCGCCTGGACAACGTGGCCAGCGCCCTCTACGACTTCGTCTGGAACGAGTTCTGCGACTGGTATCTGGAGATCGCCAAGGTGCAGATCCAGACCGGCAGCGCAGCGCAGCAACGCGCCACGCGCCGCACGCTGATCCGCGTGCTCGAAGCCATCCTGCGCCTGGCCCACCCCATCATCCCCTTCGTCACCGAGGCGCTGTGGCAAGTGGTGGCCCCGGTGGCGCGCCTCAAGGGCGACTCCATCGCCATTGCCGCCTACCCCCAGGCCCAGCCGGAAAAGATCGACGCAGCATCCATCGCCTACGTGGGCCGCATCAAGCAGATGGTGGACGCCTGCCGCACGCTGCGCGGCGAGATGGGCGTGTCGCCCGCCCAGCGCCTGCCCCTGCTGGCCGTGGCCGACAGCGCCGACGACGCCGCCTTCCTGCGCGCCAATGCCGCCGTGCTGCAAAACCTGGCCAAGCTCAGCGAGGTCAAGGTGTTCGACGACGCCACCGCCTGGGCTAAAGAAGCGCAAACCGCGCCAGTCAACGTGGTCGGCGGCGCGCGCCTGGCGCTGTTCGTCGAGATCGACGTGGCCGCCGAAAAGGCCCGTCTCGCCAAGGAGGCCACACGCCTGCAGGGCGAGATCACCAAGGCCAATGCCAAGCTGGGCAACGATGCCTTCGTCGCCAAGGCCCCGCCCGCCGTCATCGAGCAGGAGAAAAAGCGCGTGGCCGACTTTGGCACCACGCTGGCCCGCATCCAGGAGCAGATCGCGCGCCTGGGCTGAACGCTGCCCCCCCCCCGCTCCCTCGCCCCCTTGGGGGAGAGGGTTGGGGTGAGGGGGTGTGCAGGCACAGCGCGTCTGACTGCCCCTCACCCCTGCCCTCTCCCGCCAGCGGGAGAGGGAGAAATACCCTTAACAAAAGCACACGACCATGACCACCACCCGCATCCGCAAGGCCGTCTTCCCCGTCGCCGGCCTGGGCACGCGCTTTCTGCCCGCCACCAAGGCCAGCCCCAAGGAAATGCTGCCGGTGGTGGACAAGCCGCTGATCCAGTACGCCGTGGAGGAAGCCTACGAGGCCGGCATACGCGACATGGTCTTCGTCACCGGCCGCAGCAAGCGCGCCATCGAGGATCATTTCGACACCGCCTACGAGCTGGAAAACGAGCTGGAAAACGCCGGCAAGCAGGACATGCTGGCCCTGGTGCGCGGCATCGCCCCAGAGGACATGAACTGCCTGTTCGTGCGCCAGCCACGCAGCCTGGGCCTGGGCCACGCCGTGCTGTGCGCCGAGCCGCTGGTCGGCAACGAGCCCTTTGCGGTGCTGCTGGCCGACGACCTGATGGTCGGCGAGCAAGGCGGCCCCGGTGTGATGGCGCAGATGACGGCGGCCTTCGAGAAGCAGGGCCGATCGCTGCTGGCCGTGCAGGAGGTGCCTTTGGATCAGACGCGCCGCTACGGCATCGTCAAGGGCGAGGCCGCCGGCGGGCCGCTGTTGCGCGTAGACGAGATTGTGGAAAAACCCGCGCCGGAGAAGGCCCCCTCGCGCATGGGCGTGGCCGGCCGCTACGTGCTGACCCCGCGCATCTTCGACGAGATCCGCAACCAGCCGCGCGGCGTGGGCGGCGAGATCCAGCTCACCGACGCCATCGCGCGCCTGATGGCGTATGAGGCCGTCTACGCATACCAATACAGCGGCAAGCGCTATGACTGTGGTAGCAAGGAAGGTTTTCTGGAAGCCACCGTGGAGCTGGCCTTGCAACACCCGCAGGTGGGCGCTTCGTTCCGCGAATACCTCAAGGCACTGGCTCTTTGAGGCGTAGCGCCGATCACCGCAGTACCTGCTTTCAGCCTATGCCGCCGCCGCGATTGCGGAGGTGCCCATGCCCATGGCAGCGGCGATCATCCCTAGGTCATGGTCAACGCCGGCGCAGCACGTGGATGAACTCGCCCCCCACCGTTTGCTGCTCCACCAGCTCATTGCCCGTCTGCTTGGCAAAGGCCTGGAAGTCGCGCACCGAGCCGCTGTCGGTGGCCACCACGCGCAGCAACTGGCCGCTGGCCATGTCGGCCAGGGCCTTCTTGGCCTTGAGTATGGGCAGGGGGCAGTTCAGGCCCCGGGTGTCGATTTCTTTGTGGATTTCCATTCTTGTCAGTCCTTTGGCGCCTCGTCCAGACCGCGGCGGCGCTCTGCATTTTCCTCGGCCGTGAAAAATACCGGCTCATGCCCGCGTGAGCGCAGCCAGTCGGCCAGTGCGTAGCCCGTGCCGGCGGGCCAGCATTTGAGCTGATCGAGCTCGTAGAAACGGTAGTCCACCAGCTCCGGCGACAGCCGCACCTGGCCTTCGGCCTGCACATGGTAGGCGATGATGACCTGGTTCATGCGCAAAAACTCATACGCGCCGACCAGGCGCACGGCGCAGGTGTCCAGGTTGGTTTCTTCCTTCACCTCGCGCGCAATGCCCTCCTCGGGCGACTCGCCGGCCTCCATGAAGCCGGTGATCAGCGCAAACATCTTGGCCGGCCACAGCGCGTTGCGCGCCAGCAGCACGCGGCCCTCCACCTCCACGATGGCGGCGAGCACGGGCGTGGGGTTGTTCCAGTGCGTCCAGCCGCAGGCCGGGCAGCGCAGGCGCTCTTTCTCGCCACTGTCCTCCAGTGTCACGATGGGCGCCAGCTCGGTCGCGCAGTGGCTGCAGAAACGGGTTTCATAGCGCATGCTGCGGGTTCCTCTCAGGCTCTCAGGCGGGGAAGACGCCGGTGGACAGGTAACGGTCGCCCCGGTCGCAGACTACGAAGACGATGGTCGCGTCTTGCGCCTGCGCCGATATCTGCTGCGCCACCCAGCAGGCGCCGGCGGCCGAGATGCCGCCGAAGATGCCCTCCTCGCGCGCCAGGCGTCGCGCCATGTCCTCGGCATCGTCCTGGCTCACCAGGATCAGTTCGTCCACCATCTGGGGTTGGTAGATCTTGGGCTGGTATTCCTCGGGCCACTTGCGTATGCCGGGAATGCGCGAGCCCTCCTGCGGCTGCGCGCCGATGATGCGCACGCCGGGGTTCTTCTCGCGCAGAAAGCGCGCCACGCCGGTGATGGTGCCCGTGGTGCCCATGGCGCTCACGAAGTGCGTGATGCGCCCCTCGGTCTGCTCCCACAGCTCGGGGCCGGTGGTCTCGTAATGGATGCGCGGGTTGTCCGGGTTGGCGAACTGATCCAGTACCACGCCCTTGCCCTGCGCGACCATCTGGTCGGCCAGGTCGCGCGCGTACTCCATGCCGCCGCTCTTGGGCGTGAGGATCAGCTCGGCGCCGAAGGCCTTCATGGTCTGCGCGCGTTCCACCGACAGATCCTCAGGCATGATCAGCACCATGCGGTAGCCCCTGATGGCCGCCGCCATGGCCAGCGCAATGCCGGTGTTGCCCGAGGTGGCCTCGATCAGCGTGTCGCCGGGCTTGATCTCGCCGCGCTCCTCGGCGCGGCGGATCATGGACAGCGCCGGCCTGTCCTTGACCGAGCCGGCGGGGTTGTTGCCCTCCAGCTTACCCAGGACGACGTTGCCACGCGCCGCGTTGTCCTGCGCCCCGATGCGCTGCAGGGCGACCAGCGGCGTGCGCCCGATGGCGTCTTCGATGGTGGGATAGGTCTTCATATGGCGTTACTGTGCCATAATTTACGACTTCGCTTATTCCAGCCGGAGTGGTGAAATTGGTAGACGCAGGGGACTCAAAAATAGGGACTTCTACGTAGGTCTTGTTTGAGCCAGCCGCCTGCCAAGCCGTATGGGGCAAGGGATTTAGTGACAAATCGCCTCTTGATCGAGATGCCAGCATTTCGAGCCAGGAGTCAGCTAGGAGCCAGGACGATGCAAGCTGGTTCCAAGTGAGGAGTAGGTAGTTGAAGTAGCATCGTGCGTCATGCCCGAGTGGTGAAATTGGTAGACGCAGGGGACTCAGACCAAATTTGAGCCCTCCGGGGGAAACCCCAGAGGTGAAGCCCGTCAAACTCGGCGAAGGCCCTGGACGCAAGTCCGAGCTAATACCGAGCCAAGCCCTGGAGCCGAAAGGTTCCTCGGAAGGTGTAGAGAGCAGACGGCGGGCACCTACGGCCGAAAGGCTATGGTGAAGGCGTGCTCCAGCCCACGAACGCCGTTTCTTCGGAGACGGCGGCGGCGAAAGCCGAAGTGGGAAGAAAATCCCCCGCCGCAAGGCGTGCCGGTTCGATTCCGGCCGCGGGCACCAATTCGGAAGCCACCCCTGTTCACGCAGGGGTGGCTTTTTCGTTCTTGGCCTGCCTCCGCCTGAACCCCCTATCCCCCGCCATGAAGGCATCCAGCATGTGCGGGATCAGCGTCGTGGCATCGACCGCTCCGCCATACGCCTGCGCGTGCAGCGCGGCGTAGCGGTCGAGGTCGGCTTTCAGGCTGACCGGGCACGCAAAGGTTAGCTTGACGCTGTCGGTCTTGGGCAGCGGCCCCAGCCGCAGCTTCTTGGTGGTGTTCATCGCATTGCTCCACGCTGGAAGAACATCGGCTGATAAGGCCGCAGCACCAGATCGCGGTTGACGATAATCCGTACCGGCAGGCCCGGCCGCTCGGTTAGCGTCGGCTGGATGTTCATGTTGCGCCGAGTCATCTCCTGGCCCACCTGATTGATGCTGTCCTGCGCGCTGTTGCGCCCGGCGATCACGATGCGGTTGCCATCCTGCCGGTTCTGCGGCGCGGCCAGTTCGGCACCAACGCCCAGAAGCGTCGTCAGCGCCGCGCCGGCAAAGACGCGACCCCAGTGCCAATCGACGCCATCCTCCAGCCCGGCATAGCCGGCAGGGTCAGTGCCCGCAAGGTTTTCGAGCTTCAGCGAAGACGTGTCGGGCAGGATTATGCGATTCCACACCACCTGCACGCGGCTCTGTCCATAGCTCACCTGGCTGTTGTACTTGCCCATGAGGCGCGAGCCCTGCGGGATCAGCAGGAACTTGCCGGTGGCTGTGTCATAGACCGGCTCCGTCACCGTACCGATCACGTCGCCCGGCAAGTCCGACTTGATGCCCGTCACCAGCGCCCCGGCGATCACCGTCCCGGCCATGACCTGGTACGGCGAGGACGGCATTTGCAGATTGCCGGAATTACGGGTTTCCGTAGAGCCGCCTTTCAGGAAAGCCTCTTTCTGGTCTTGCCGGTTCTGCACGGCGGTCGGGTCGGCAGGCTGCGCCGCCGTCGAGGCCGGCCCGGCGGCCAGCGGGTCGAAGCCCGCCAAGGCGCTGCCGGGCGCAGCCGCAGCGGCTTGCGCCGTGACCGGCGCGGTGGCCTTGCCTTGGTTGCCCGAGCGGAAGAACACCGACGAACCCGCCGCCGCATCAGCCTCCTTGCGCCGCGCATCCTCCGGGTCGTGGCCCGGTGGCGCATACGTCGGCGTCACCGGCTGCTGCGACTTCACGATGGCCGGGCCAAGATCGCCCGGCAGCGGCGGCCCCAGCTCCGGCACCTTGGCCGGCAGCTTGGAATAGTCCGAAGGCAGGCCGTCCAGCCCTTCGGACTTCGACACGCGATCGACGTTGTACAGCTCGGTCTGCTCG
>JAFEES010000571.1 GCA_018240995.1 Pseudomonadota bacterium
CGCCGGGCCGCCCCCAGATGAAAAGCGGCCCCCTCGGGGGGCAGCGGACTACGCGCAGCGAGGCAGCGTGGGGGCCATTTTTCATTCTGGAGCAGCCCGCCGCCGCCTGGCCTACAGTCACGGGGTTGAATCATCAGGAGAGAGCCATGAAAAGCCGTGCCGCCGTTGCCTTCAAGGCTGGAGAGCCCCTGCAGATCGTCGAGATCGACGTCGCCCCGCCAAAGAAGGGCGAGGTGCTGGTGAGGATCACGCACACCGGCGTGTGCCACACCGACGCCTTCACGCTCTCGGGCGACGACCCCGAAGGCATCTTCCCGGCCGTGCTCGGCCATGAGGGCGCGGGCATCGTCATGGAATGCGGCGAGGGCGTGACCAGCGTGAAACCGGGCGACCATGTGATTCCGCTGTATACGGCGGAATGCGGGCAATGCCTGTTTTGCCAAAGCGGCAAGACCAACCTGTGCACGGCCGTGCGCGCCACTCAAGGGCGGGGCGTGATGCCCGATGGCACGACGCGCTTTTCCTACAACGGCGCGCCCGTCTACCACTACATGGGCTGCTCGACGTTTTCCGAATACACCGTGGTGGCCGAGGTGTCGCTGGCCAAGATAGACCCCGGCGCGAACCCCGAGCAGGTGTGCCTGCTGGGCTGCGGCGTGACCACCGGCCTGGGCGCGGTGAAGAACACCGCCAAGGTGCAGCCTGGCGACAGCGTGGCCGTGTTCGGCCTAGGGGGCATAGGCCTGGCCGTGATCCAGGGGGCAAGGCTGGCCCAGGCCGGGCGCATCATCGCCATCGACACCAATCCAGGCAAGTTTGAGCTGGCACGCACCTTCGGCGCCACCGACTGCGTGAACCCCAAGGATCATGACAAGCCCATACAGCAGGTCATCGTGGAGATGACGGGCTGGGGCGTGGATCACAGCTTCGAGTGCATAGGCAACGTGCATGTAATGCGCGCGGCGTTGGAATGCGCGCACCGCGGCTGGGGCCAGAGCGTGATCATAGGCGTGGCCGGCAGCGGGCAGGAGATCTCCACCCGGCCCTTCCAGCTCGTCACCGGGCGGCGCTGGCTGGGCACGGCGTTTGGCGGCGTCAAGGGCCGCAGCCAGCTGCCCGCCATGGTGGAGGACGCCATGGCCGGCAGGATTGAGCTGGCGCCCTTCGTCACGCACACCATGGGCCTGACCGACATCAACCGCGCCTTTGATTTGATGCACGCGGGCGAGTCCATACGCTCCGTCGTGCACTACTGATGCAGGAGTCATGCCCCATGAGCACTGCCCTTGAACTGCTCTCAAGCCATGCCTGCTTTGGCGGCGAGCAGCGCTTTTACCGCCATGCCTCGGGCGAGATCGGCCTGCCCATGCAGTTTTCCGTCTACCTGCCGCGCCAGGCGCTGGCCGGCGAAAAGCGCCCGGCCCTGCTCTACCTGGCGGGCCTGACCTGCACCGAGGAAACCTTTGCCGTCAAGGCCGGCGCCCAGCAACTGGCCGCCGAGCTCGGCCTGGCCCTGATAGCGCCCGACACCAGCCCGCGCGGCGCCGGCATTGCCGGCGAGGCCGACGCCTGGGACTTCGGCGTGGGCGCGGGCTTTTACCTGGACGCCACCCAGGCGCCCTGGGCCACGCACTGGCGCATGGAAAGCTACCTGCTGCAGGAGCTGCTGCCGCTGGCCGGCGCCGCCCTGCCGATCGATGCCACGCGCCTGGGCATCTTTGGCCACAGCATGGGCGGCCATGGCGCGCTCACGCTGGCACTGCGCCACCCGGGGCGCTTCAAGAGCCTGTCGGCCTTTGCGCCCATATGTGCGCCCACGCGCTGCCCCTGGGGCGAAAAGGCCTTCACCGGCTACCTGGGCACGAACCGCGCAAGCTGGGCTGCGCATGACGCCACGCTGCTGCTGCAAGGCCATGCCGGCGCACCCTACCCCGGCGGCATCCTGGTGGATCAGGGCCTGGCGGACAAATTCCTGGCCCAGCAGCTGCACCCCGAGCTGCTGGAGTCGGCCTGCGCCGCCACAGGCCAGCCGCTCACGCTGCGCCGCCACGCCGGCTATGACCACGGCTACTACTTCATCCAGAGCTTCATGGCCGACCACCTGCGGCATCACGCGCAGCAGCTCGGCACATAGTGGCGTTTGCAATGATTTGCATTGACCGATAGCCGCAAGTCATAGGATGGAGGAGTTTTTTTTCATAGGCAGGAGCCTTCCATGAACGCACAGGAAATCTGGCAATTCATCAGCACCCAAGGCGCTGAGTTCGGCATCAAGCTGCTCACGGCGATTGCCGCCTGGGTCGTGGGCCGCTGGCTCATCAGCCTGGCCGTGCGCCTCATGGGCAAGGTGTTCGAGCGCGGCAACAAGATCGACGCCACGCTGTCGCAATACCTGCAGTCGATCGCCTCGGTGCTGCTGAACATTGTCCTGATCCTGGCCATACTGGACATCTTCGGCGTCAAGACCACCTCGTTTGCCGCCCTGCTAGCCGGCGCCGGCCTGGCCATTGGCGCGGCCTGGAGCGGCATGCTGGGCAACTTTGCCGCCGGTGTCTTCATGCAGGTGCTGCGCCCCTACAAGGTGGGTGACTTCATCAGCGCCGGCGGCGTGGTGGGCACGGTGAAGGAGCTGGGCCTGTTTGCCACCACCATCATCACGCCCGACAACGTGATCACCGTCGTCGGCAACGGCAAGGTGTTTGGCGACAACATCCAGAACTACAGCGCGCTGCCCGTGCGCCGCGTGGACTGCGTGGCCAAGGTGGCCAACAGCGTCAGCGCGCTGGACGCCATTGCACGCCTGCGCCCGGTGATCGCCGCCATTCCCAACGTGGCGGCGGACCCGGCACCGGTGATCGAGATCCTGGAATTCACACCCGAAGGCCCCAAGCTGTGCGTGCGCCCCTTCACGCATACCGACAACTACTGGCAGGTGTACTTCGACACCAACAAGGCCATTGTCGAAACCTTCGGCGCCGCGGGCTACCCCGTGCCCGAGACGCCCATGGCCTATCGCCAGTCGCCGGTGCAATAACGCCATAAGCGATTGCACCTGTTTGCGCAAGCGCACAAAAAATCACAGTCGGCCAGTGCGGCAACCCTTGGCAAAAAGCCGCATTGGCCCGACAATCAAGCGCAACGCACCGTTTCGGTGCATTTTTTTTGAAATTGAGCAGCGCCTAGGCCCGGACAACCCCGTTGCCCGGGCTTTTGTCCGTTTTTGCACCCTCCATTCGCTTCAAGGGAAACCATCATGAGCAGCAAACCATCCATCACCGTCTCGTCGCTGGACTTCGAGCGCCTGGAATCCTTGCTCGAAAAACAGACCGGCGACTTCCCCGGCCGCGCCGCGCTGGAGGCCGAACTCGACCGCGCCGACGTGCTCGACCCCAAGGACATGCCGCCCAACGTGGTGACCATGAACTCCACCGTGCGCTTCACCATGCTGGAAAGCGGCAAGAGCAACACCCTGACCCTGGTCTACCCCAAGGAGATGGACGGCAGCGACACCAAGGTCTCGGTGTTTGCCCCCGTGGGCATTGCCCTGCTGGGCCTGAGCGTAGGCGACGAGCTGCAGATGCCCAGCCCCACGGGCCGCATCACGGTGCGCGTCGACGCCATCGACTACCAGCCCGAGAACGCCGGCGAGCTGCACCGCTGAAGGCACAGGCTCCCATCGGCAAGAAGGCAGCCCGCGCAGGCTGCCTTTTTTTCTTCAGCGCATGCCGCTGAGCAGCGCGGTGGTCAGCAGGCCGGTGCCCACCAGCCCCGCCTGCCAGCGCAGCGCCGCCTGCCAGGTGGGCACATGGCGTTCCACGCGCTCATACAGCACATGGCCGGCGGCGACCGACAGCACGAAGGCCAGCAGCATGCCGAGTTCCGCGGCGACGACGGACTGCGGCCAGAAATGGCTTTCCACGGCGTTCACGCCCACGCACACGGCAAAGTGCACCAGGAACACCGAGTACGAGATCTGCCCCAGGCGGTTCAGCGGCGGCCAGCCCGGCCAGCGCAGCACGGCCGGCAGGCGCATGGCGATCACCAGCGCCAGCGCCGTGGCGCCCGCCAGCGCCACGCGCGGGCGCCATTGCAGCGCCAGTGCCGCCAGCACCAGCGCCAGCATCAGCAACGCCCAGCCCCAGGCGCCCAGCGGCCGCGGCGACTGCACGGCCCAATAGGCCAGCATGCCCAGGCCATAGGCGCCAAGGAAGTACCAGGCCCACATGTCCCACTGCGCGTCCAGGTTGAAGCCCAGCAGTGACAGCGCCACGCCCAGCACCACCAGCGCCTGCGCGCCGCTCACGGCCCAGGGCCAGCAGCGGTTGAGCAGCCTGCCGCCAAAACGCGCCCGCAGCGCCGCAGCGGCCGTGGATGCGCCCGCCAGCAATAGCGTGGTCAAGGCAAACAGCTGGAAGTCTATGGCCACGTACCAGACGCCCGCCGAGATCGACTCGGCCCCCAGCACGCCCTGCAGCAGCAGCGCATGCGCCAGCAGCTGCCACAGGTCGGGGTCGTCGGACACCGACGGGTGATCGAACCAGGGGCGCACCGCCGCCTGCACCACGATGGCCAGCACCAGCGCCACGGCGTAGGGCACGACCAGGCGCACAAAGCGCCGCGCGATTTTCAGCCCGGGATCATCGAAGCGCGCATGGCCGCGCGGCGCCAGGCTGGCCGCGCCCAGAAAGCCGCCGAGCACCAGGAACACCTGCACCGCCATGCGCGCATAGTCGTTGAGCCAGTCGATGACGCCCGGCATGGCCTGGTGCGCCACGTCGGACATGGGGCCATAGAACGCCAAGTGGTGCCAGACGATGGCCGCGCAGGCCAATCCTTTGGTGCAGTCGATGAACGCGCTGCGCTGAGCGTGGGACATGGGAGGAAGGAGGATCTAACAAGGGACATGACGCCGGGCCCGGCACGCCGCGCACGGGTGCCGGTCAGGCGTCAAGGGGGCGAAGCGTAACACCATCGCCCGCGCCGCGTGCGCGCACCCCAAGATGCCAAGGCCCGGCAGTGGGTCGTTTTACGGGTTCAGGCCAGCAGTCGCCGGGCGGCGGCCGTGATGTGCGCCGCATCCACCTGGAAGTAGGCGCGCAGCGCGGCGCGCGTGTCGCTGCGGCCAAAGCCGTCGGTGCCCAGGGTGCGGTAGGCGCGAGCGGCGGGGATGTAGGCGCGCACGCTCTCGGGCAGGGCGCGCACATAGTCGGTGGCGGCGACGATGGGCCCGCCGCAACTCGCCAGCACCTGGGCAATCCAGGGCGTGGCGCCGCTGCCCTCGCACGCCTGGCCGTCGCGTGCCAGCTCGCTCCAGCTGGTCACGCTGACCACATGCGCGGTGATGCCCTCGGCGGCCAGCAGCTCGGCGGCCTTGACGACCTCGGTGAGGATGGCGCCCGAGCCCAGCAGGGTCACTTGTTTTTCAGGTGGATTTGCCGTGCCAGGCCCACCTGTCGTGCGTTGATAGCTATTGAATAAATAGCAGCCACGCAGCACGCCCTGGTGCGCCGCCTCGCTCAGGTCGGGTTGGGCGTAGTTCTCGTTCATCAGCGTGACGTAGTAGAAGACGTCGCGCTGCTCGGTCACCATCTCGCGCATGCCGGCATCCACGATCACCGCCAGCTCGCCGGCAAAGGCCGGGTCATAGGCCTTGCAATTGGGGATGGTGGCGGCCATCAGGTGGCTTGAGCCGTCCTGGTGCTGCAGCCCCTCGCCGCCCAGCGTGGTGCGCCCGCTGGTGGCGCCGAGCAAAAAGCCGCGCGCGCGCTGGTCGGCCGCGGCCCAGATGGCGTCGCCCACGCGCTGGAAGCCGAACATGGAGTAGTAGATGTAGAACGGCAGCATGGCCAGGCCGTGCACGCTGTAGCTGGTGGCCGCGGCCGTCCAGCTGGCAATCGCTCCAGCCTCGCTGATGCCTTCTTCGAGGATCTGCCCGTCGCGCGCCTCGCGGTAGGACAGGATGGAGCCAATGTCTTCTGGCGCGTAGCGCTGGCCCACGTTGCTGTAGATGCCCACCTGCTTGAACAGGTTGGCCATGCCGAAGGTGCGCGCCTCGTCGGCGACGATGGGCACGATGCGCGGGCCCAGCGCGCCGTCCTTGAGCAGGCCGCCCAGCATGCGCACGAAGGCCATGGTGGTGCTCATCTCCTTGCCATCGGCGCCCAGGGCAAACTGCGCGTAGCTGGCCAGCGGCGGCACGGCGAGCGGCGCGCAGCTCGATTCGCGCCGCGGCAGGTAGCCGCCAAGCTGGCTGCGGCGCGCCTGCAGGTATTGCATCTCGGCGCTGCCTTCGGCGGGCTTCAAGAATTCCAGCCCCACCGCCTGCGCATCGGTAAGCGGCAGGTTGAAGCGGTTGCGAAACTCGATCAACTCCTGGTCGTCCAGCTTTTTCTGGCTGTGCGTGGTCATCTTGCCCTGGCCGGCCGTGCCCATGCCGTAGCCCTTCTTGGTGTGCGCCAGGATCACCGTGGGCTGGCCCTTGTGGGCGGCGGCCGCGGCGTAGGCGGCATAGATCTTCACCAGGTCGTGGCCGCCGCGTTTCAGGCGGTCGATCTGCTCGTCCGTCATGCCCTGGGCCAGCTGCTGCAGCGCGGGGCTTTGGCCAAAGAAATGATCGCGGTTGTAGCGCCCGTCCTTGGCGGCGAAGGTCTGCATCTGGCCGTCCACGGTCTCGCCCAGGGTGCGCACCAGCGCGCCGGTGAGGTCGCGCGCAAACAGGCCGTCCCAGTCGCTGCCCCATAGCAGCTTGATGACGTTCCAGCCGCTGCCGGTGAACAGGCGCTCCAGTTCACCGACGATGCTGCCGTTGCCACGCACCGGGCCATCGAGGCGCTGCAGGTTGCAGTTGACCACCCACACCAGGTTGTCCAGGCCTTCGCGCGAGGCCAGCGTCAGCGCGCTGGTGCTCTCGGGTTCGTCCATCTCGCCGTCGCCAAACACGCCCCAGACCTTGCGCCCGCCGCAGTCCAGCAGGCCGCGGTCGGTCAGAAAGTGCATGAAGCGCGCGTGGTAGATGCTGCTGATCGGCCCTATGCCCATGGAGCCGGTGGGGAACTGCCAAAAGTCCGGCATGGACCAGGGGTGCGGGTAGCTGCACAGGCCGCGCGCGCCCTCGTCGGGCGCGGTGATCTCCTGGCGGAAATGCAGCAGATCCTGCTCACTCAAAAAGCCTTCGAGGAAGGCGCGCGCGTACACCCCCGGCGCGCTGTGCGGCTGGAAGAACACCAGGTCGCCACGGTGCTGGCCCGGCCCCAGGCCCTGGCGCGCATGGAAGAAATGGTTGAACCCCACCTCGAACAGGTCGGCCGCGCTGGCGTAGCTGGCGATATGCCCGCCCAGCTCGCCATAGGCCTGGTTGGCGCGCACCACCATGGCCAGCGCGTTCCAGCGCATCAGCGAGGCCAGGCGCTCCTCCACGGCCAGGTCACCGGCAAACACCGGCTGCTGCTGCGCGGCAATGGTGTTCACGTGGGGGCCGTTCAGCTCCGGCCGCCAGCCCACCTGGCTTGCGTGCGCAGCGCGCGCCAGTTCGTCGAGGATGAAACGCGCTCGCTCGGGGCCTTGGGCGGCCACCAGTGCGGCAAATGCATCGCGCCATTCGGCGGTCTCTTGCGGGTCGGTGTCGGGCAGGGCGCCGTGGGCAGAAAGTGTCTGAGGTGCGTTCATGCTCGCCACTGTATGCCTGAATGCGCCTGCCGGGGTAGTGTTTGGGAGGCACCGCGGCGCCATCCGCAACCGTCGGCCGCTCAGGTACTCAGAGGTTGAGAGGAAATTGGCCGTGCCCGAAAGGCGCGTCAAAACGCCTCCAATCGAGGCGCAAAACGCAGCCATAGCTCGGGCTATGGCGAGTATTTGCAACGAAGAGTGGCGGAGTTTTGGCGTGCAAGGCGGGCATGGGCAATTGCCTCTCAGGCTCTCAGTGCGAAGGCATCCATGGCCAGGTTGCCGTACATGACCTCGCGACTCAGGTACTGGGCGTGCGCACCATCGCCCGCGGCACCCAGCGCAAAGAACAGCGGCATGAAATGCTCCTCGGTGGGATGGGCGCGCCGGGCGTGCGGCGCCCGCGCGCGGTAGTCCAGTAGCGCCGCGATGTCGCCACGTTCGACCTGCGCCTCGACCCAGCGGCTGAACTCCAGCACATAGGGTGCGGGCTCGGCGGCGCCACCGAAGAACTCGGCCAGGTTATGCGTCATGCTGCCCGAACCCACCAGCAGTACGCCCTGGGCAGCCAGGCCGCGCAGGGCCGCGCCCATGGCATGCACCTCGCGCGGGCCGGCGCCCACGGGCAGGGCCAGCTGCACCACGGGCACATCGGCCTGCGGGAACAGGTGCATCAACGGCACCCAGGCACCATGATCGAACGGGCGCGCGGCATCGCCCTGCGCGCTGATACCGGCGCGCAGCAGCAAATCGAGCACCTGTGCAGCCAGCGCCGGGTCGCCCGGGGCCGGGTATTGCAACTGGTACAGCGCCGGCGGAAAACCGCCAAAGTCGTGCCAGGTGGCGGGCCGCGCGCCGGCCATGACCACCGCGCCGCGCTCCATCCAGTGTGGCGACAGGATGACCACGCCGCGCAGACCCGGGTGCTGCGCGCGCAGCCGCTCGCCCCAGCGCGTCAGGGCCGGGCCGGTGCTGCCGGGCTCCAGGGCGAATAGCGGCGCGCCGTGCGACACATACAGCACCGGCAGGGTGGCGCTGGAAGTTGGCTGGTGTTGCTGGGTCATGCTTGCCTCACTCATCTTTACATGGGTGCGGCTGGCGCAAAGCCAAGGCCTGCGCCCATGGGCCTACTGCTCGGCGGGCCGGCTGCGCAGCGCCTTGAGCCCCGAGCGCCGGCTCTTGGCCTGCAGCCGCCGCTGGCGCGAGGCCAGCGTGGGCCGCGTGGCGCGGCGCACGCGCGGCGGCCGCGCCACGCTGTCCACCAGGGCCTGCAGGCGCTCCAGCGCGTCCAGGCGGTTGGCCTCTTGGGTGCGGTACTGCTGGGCCTTGATGACCAGCACGCCCTGCTGCGTGATGCGGCCATCATGCAGGGCCAGCAGGCGCTGCTTCACGTCCTCGGGCAGCGACGATGCGCCAATGTCAAAGCGCAGGTGCACGGCGCTCGCCACCTTGTTCACGTTCTGCCCGCCGGCGCCCTGGGCGCGCATGGCGCTCAGCTCCACCTCGGCCGGGTTCACCTGCAGGGCCGTCACGCTCAAGCCCCTTGCGCGTCTTGCGCCCCGTCGCCCAGCGCCGCCAGCAGGGCCTGCGCAAAGGCCTGCGGGCGCTCGAACTGCACCCAGTGGCCGGTGTCCGCGATCAGCGCCATGCCGCGAAAGTCCGGCGCGGCTTGCGCATAGGCGCCCTCCAGCGCGACTATCCATTCCCGGTACAGCGCATCGTCGCGGCCATAGATGGCGTGCACCGGGCAGGCCACCCGGGGCAGCGCGCGCGCCAGCGCATCGGTGTGCGCCAGGCGGCGGCGCGGCATGCGGTCGCGCACCACGTTGGCCACGTGCAGGCCCAGGGCCAGGCCGTCCAGGCCGTCGATCAGAGCCTGGTCCTTGAGCATCAGCGCCGCCAGGTTGTAGCGGTGCGTGGCGATCTGCCCATCCGCCGGCAGGTGGCGCCAGGCCTTGAGCTCGAACTGCCGCCTGGGCACCACGCCCATGGCGGGCGCGCCCACCAGCACCAGCTGGCGCGCCAGCTCCGGGTGCTCGGCCAGCAGCAGGCCGGCCGTCAGGCCGCCGAAGGAAAAGCCCACCAGGTCGCAGGGGCGCGCGCCGAACAGCGCGCGCAGCCCGTCGGCCAGCGGCTCGACCAGCGCGTCCGCGTCGCCACCCGTGCCGGGTGCGGCGGAATCGCCAAAGCCGGGCAGGTCGGCAAGCCACAGCTCGCGGCCCGCGGCCACCAGCTCGTCGATGTTGCGCACCCAATGCGTCCAGCTGCCGCTACCGCCATGCAGCAGCACCAGGGGCGGCACGCCGGGCCGCGCATCGCCCCAGACATGCCAGACCATGTCGCCGTCGCCGCAGGGCGTGGTCTCGCGCCGCGCCAGGGCCTGCAGGCGCAGCACCTCGGCCGGCACGGGCAGCGTGGCCAGGGGAGCGTTCACCACTGCGCCAACCCGTCTATGGCCAGCGCGTAGCCCTGCACGCCAAAGCCGCACATCACGGCGCGGGCGGCGGCGGCCAGGTAGGAGTGGTGGCGAAAGCTCTCGCGCGCATGCACGTTGCTGATGTGCAGCTCCACCAGCGGCACGCCCGTGCCCTTCACGGCGTCCAGTAGCGCCACGCTGGTGTGCGTGTAGGCGGCGGCGTTCAGCACCACGCCGGCCAGCTGGCCCGCGGCGTGCAGGCGGCCGGCCTCGTGTATCCAGTCCACCAATGCGCCCTCGTGGTTGCTCTGGCGAAACACCAGCGTGAAGCCATGGCGCGCGCAGGCCGTGGCACACAGCTGCTCCACGTCGGCCAGGGTTTGTGAGCCATAGACCTGAGGCTCGCGCGTGCCCAGCAGGTTGAGGTTGGGGCCGTTGAGGACGTAAACGGTTTTGGTCATGAGGTGCGATGCGCTGTGAACCCGTGGGCGATTATGCGTGCCGCAAACAAAAGCGGCCCCGAGGGGCCGCCGGTGTCACCGCAAGTGTGCGGGGTTCAACGCCAGTCACGGCGATGATGGTGATGGTGCCTGTGGCCCCAGCCACCACCGTAGTAGCCCATGGGCGGGGGCGGCGCATACACCACCGGGGGCGGCGGGGCGTAGTACACCGGGCGCGGCGGCGCGTAATACACGGGCGGCGGCGGGGCGTAGTACACCGGTGGGGGCGGCGCGTAGTACACGGGCGCGGCATTGCCCAGGCCCACGGCCACGCCCGGCGCACCCACGCCCACCGACCAATACACATCGCTGCGCGCCTGCGCAGTGCCAGCGCCCGCCAGCAAGGCCAGTGCCAAGCCAGCCATGCCGGCGGCGGCAAACCAAGAGCGACGTTGGGTCATAAACAATTCTCCTTAGCGTGAAATACCTGCCAATAGCCATACGAACAGGCCACAGCGGCTGCATTGACAGGGCTGGTCTGCCCTCAACGCGCCAGGCGGCAACTAGGATGTCATGGAACGCTGTATATGTTGTTTCCGAACGTAGCCCCCTGCCCGCGCAGTGCCCCGTGCGCACGGCCTAAAATCAAGGCATGAGCACTGCAGTCCACAACGACACCACCCAAGACCCCGTCAAGCCCAGCAACTTCCTGCGTCAAATCATCGACGCCGACCTGGCCCAGGGCACGCATGCCCACAACCGCTGGGCCGGCAGCCCCGGCGACGCGGCGCACCAGGCGGCCGGCGCGCTGGATCCGGCCCGTATCCGCACGCGCTTTCCGCCCGAGCCCAACGGCTACCTGCATGTGGGCCATGCCAAGAGCATCTGCCTGAACTTCGGCCTGGCGCGCGACTATGGCGGCGTGTGCCACCTGCGCTTTGACGACACCAACCCCGAGAAAGAAGAGCAGGAGTACGTGGACGCCATCGTCGATGCCGTGCACTGGTTGGGCTTTGACTGGAAGGACGCGGACGGCCACGCCAACCTGTACTACGCCAGCAACTACTTCGACTTCATGTACCGCGCCGCCGAGTACCTGGTCGAGACCGGCAACGCCTACGTGGACGAGCAAAGTGCCGAGGAAATGCGCGCCAACCGCGGCGACTTTGGCAAGCCCGGCGTGGACAGCCCCTACCGCACCCGCACGCCGGCCGAGAACCTGGCACGCCTGCGCGAGATGCGCGACGGCAAACTGGCCGACGGCGCCGCCGTGCTGCGCGCCAAGATCGACATGGCCTCGCCCAACATCAACCTGCGCGACCCGGCCATCTACCGCATCAAGCGCGCCGAGCACCACAACACCGGCGACAAATGGTGCATCTACCCCATGTACACCTTCGCCCACCCCATCGAGGACGCGCTGGAGTGCATCACCCACAGCATCTGCACGCTGGAGTTTGAAGACCAGCGCCCGTTCTACGACTGGCTGCTCGACCGCCTGGCCGAGGGCGATCTGATCGCCAGGCCGCACCCGCGCCAGTACGAATTTGCGCGCCTGAACCTGACCTACGTCATCACCAGCAAGCGCAAGCTCAAGCACCTGGTCGATAGCGGCATCGTCAGCGGCTGGGACGACCCGCGCATGCCAACCATAGTCGGCCTGCGCCGGCGCGGCTACACGCCCGCCGCCATACAGGCGTTCTGCGAGCGCATAGGCGTGACCAAGGACTACAGCTGGATCGACTACGCCACGCTGGAAGGGTGTCTCCGCGAAGACCTGGAGGCCAAGGCGCACCGCGCCATGGTGGTGCTGGATCCGCTCAAGCTGGAGCTGACCAACTGGGCCGAGCTGTTCGGCAGCCCGGATCACCTGGAACCCTGCAGCCTGCCCGCCCTGCCCCATGCGGCCGAAGGCCAGGCCATGCCCGAGCGCCACTTCACCCTGGGCCGCGAGGCCTGGATAGAGCGCGAGGACTTCGCCGAAGTCCCGCCCAAGGGCTACAAGCGTTTGTTCCCGGGCAACAAGGTGCGCCTCAAGGGCGGCTACGTCATCGAGTGCACGGGCTGCGAGAAAGACGTCGCCGGTAACGTCACCAAGGTGCTGGCCACGGTGGTGCCGGACACCAAGAGCGGCACGCCCGGCGCCGACAGCGTCAAGGTCAAGGCCGCCATCACCTGGGTGGGCGCGGCCGACGGCGTGCAGGCCGAGGTGCGCCTGTACGACCGATTGTTCACCGACGCCCAGCCCGACGCGGGCGGCAAGGACTACCTAGCCCTGCTCAACCCGGACAGCCTGAAGGTCGTCACCGCTTACGTCGAACCCTCGCTGGCCGCCGCCCAGGCCGAGGACAAGTTCCAGTTCGAGCGCTTCGGCTACTTCGTCGCCGACCGCAAGGATCACGCGCCGGGCAAGCCGGTGTTCAACCGCGTGACCGGGCTCAAGGACAGCTGGGGCAAGTAAGCCCCTTGCCGCTGCTCGCACATGACGCCCGAATCCATCCTGCACTTTTGGTTCGACGAGCTGACACCCGCGCAGCATTTCGCCAAGGACGCGCAGCTGGATGCCGCCATTGGCGAGCGCTTTGGCGCCACGCTTGAGGCCGCTGCACTCGGCGAGCTCTTCGGCTGGCGCACCAGCGCACAGGGGCGGCTGGCCGAAATCGTGGTGCTCGATCAGTTCTCGCGCAACGTCTATCGCGACACACCGCGCGCCTTTGCCCAGGACGGCATGGCGCTGCTGCTGGCGCAAGAGCTGGTGGCGCAGGCACTGGACAGGCCATTGCCCAGCGCCCAGCGCGCCTTTGCCTACATGCCCTATATGCACAGCGAATCCCGCGTGGTGCAGGCGCAGTCGGCGCGGCTATTCGCCCAACCCGGGCTGGAGGCCAACCTGCGCTTTGCGCTGCAGCACCAGGCCATCATCGAGCGCTTTGGCCGCTACCCGCACCGCAACGCCATCCTGGGGCGAGCATCCAGCGACGAAGAGCTGGAGTTTCTGCGCCAGCCCGGTTCGGCGTTTTGACCATCCCCGGGGGTGGTTTGACGTTTGCGTGACATTCAGGCCCGAACCTTTGCCCCACAACCGCTCCAAACACCCATGAACAAGCAGCAGCGCACCACCATTCACAGCATCTCCGCCCTGGCCCTGGCCGCATTGATGAGCGCCTGCACCAGCGCCCCCTCACAACCGGCGGTCCCCATGCCACCGACCATTGCGCAACAATCCGCCCCCGACCTGGCCTCGTACGACTGGAACCTGACGGCCGCCTTTGACGCCCAGGGCAAGCCCGACGTCCGCTGGCTGCTGCCCGGGCGCGAGCCGCTGCAGCTGCACTTCGAGGACCAACGCCTGTCGGTGCGCAAGCTGTGCAATGTGCTGGGCGCGCACTTCGGCACCCAGGGCAACGACATCCAGCTGACCCAGACCATGTCCACCAAGCGCGCCTGCGTGGATCAGGCCCTGATGCAGCTGGAAGATCGCGTGGCCACGCTGCTGCCGACCATGAAGCGCTATCAGCTGCGCGCCGGCGCCACGCCCGAGCTGCAACTGTGGTTTGCCGACGGTACGCGCTGGCAGCTGGCCGGCCAGCCCACGCCGCAGACGCAATATGGCGGCCCGGGCGAGCGCATCTTCCTGGAGGTGGCGCCGCAGCGCGTGGCCTGCAGCCATGGCGTGATGAAGGACGCCCAATGCCTGCGCGTGCGCGAGATCCGCTATGCCGACAACGGCGTGAAGCAATCGGTGGGCGACTGGCAGCCGTTCTACGGCGAGATCCAGGGCTGGCAGCATGAGAGGGGAATGCGCAACGTGCTGCGCATCAACCGCTACCCGGTCAAGAACCCGCCGGCCGATGCCTCGGCCTATGCCTATGTGCTGGACATGGTGGTGGAGTCAGAGCGCGTGAAGTAAGCCCCCAAGCGGCCACAAAAACCATCATAAAAAAATTCCTGACTATGTACATGTCGCAGATGCCCCTCACCCCTCCCGGGGGCACAGCGAGACGCTGTGCTCTTCAGACTGTCCAGTTCCGCGCAGGCGGCACTGGAGCCGCAGCCTTCAGCCCCAAAGGGGCGAGGGCGACCGGTTGCGCCGGCTTTACTCCCTCTCCCTCTGGGAGAGGGTGGGGGTGAGGGCTCGCGACCCAGTCTAAGGTATGTGCCTAGTCAGGAAAAAATAGCTGCAGCGCTTTACCACAAAGCGCATGAAGCTATTTTTTTTTTAGTATCACTTGCCCGAGGTGATGGCGCCCGCCTGCGTCAGCCGCTCGGCCACCAGCAGCTTTTGCATCTCGGCCTGGCTCATGATGCCCAGGTCTTGCGCCACCTGGGCGATCGGCTTGCCGGTGGCGATGGCGGCCTTGGCGATGGCCGCGGCCTTTTCGTAGCCGATCAGCGGGTTCAGCGCCGTCACCAGGGTCACGGATGCGGCGATGCGCTCATCCAGTAGATCCTGGTTGGCGGCTATGCCCTCCACGCAGTTGACCTGCAGCGTCTGGCAGGCGCTGGCCAGGTGGTGCAGGCTCTTGTGCAGCGCCCAGGCCACCAGCGGCTCGAAGGCGTTGAGCTGCAGCTGGCCGGCCTCGCAGGCCATGGTGATGGCGACGTCGTTGCCAATCACCTCGAAGCACACCTGGTTCATCACCTCGGGGATCACCGGGTTCACCTTGCCCGGCATGATGGACGAGCCCGCCTGGCGCGGCGGCAGCTTGATGTCGGCCACGCCCGCCTGCGGGCCCGAGGACAGCAGGCGCAGGTCGTTGCTGATCTTGGACAGCTTGGCCGCGATGCGCTTGAGCACGCCGGAGATATCGACAAAGGCGCCCGTGTCCGAGGTGGCGGCGATCAGGTTGGCCGCGGCCTTGACCGGCACGCCGGAGAGCTCGGCCAGCTTCGGGGTCACCACGTCCACATAGCCCACCGGGGCGTTGATGCCAGTGCCTATGGCCGTGCCGCCCATGTTGATCTCGCACATCAGGTAGGCGGACTCGCGCAGGCGGCGCTCGTCGTCGGCCAGCATGGCGGCGAAGGCGGCGAACTCCTGGCCCAGCGTCATGGGCACGGCGTCCTGCAGCTGGGTGCGGCCGATCTTGAGGATGTTGGCGAACTCCTGCGCCTTCACCTCGAAGGCGCCGCGCAGCTCGGCAAGGGCCGCCAGCAGGGTCTGGATGCCGAAATACGTGGCCATTTTCACGGCCGTGGGGTAGGTGTCGTTGGTGCTTTGCGAGGCGTTGACATGGTCGTTGGGGTGGATCACGTCATAGCGGCCCTTGTGCAGGCCCAGGTGCTCCAGCGCGCGGTTGGCGATCACCTCGTTGGCGTTCATATTGGTCGAGGTGCCGGCGCCGCCCTGGATCACGTCCACCACGAACTGCTCGTGCAGCTGGCCGGCGACCAGGTCGTCGCAGGCCTTGGAAATGGCATTGGCTTGGGTTTCGTTGATCGCGCCCAGCTGCAGGTTGGCATGGGCGGCGGCCTTCTTCACGAAGGCAAAGGCCCGGATCAACTCGGGCATCCGGGCCACGGTCTGGCCGGTGATGGGAAAGTTCTCCACGGCGCGTGCCGTGTGCACGCCCCAGTAGGCGTCGGGGGGAATGGTCTTGATACCAATGAAGTCATGTTCTTGACGCATGGTCGATCGGCTTTCTTGTGAGCTAGGGGTAAAAAAACAGTCCGGGCGTGCGCCCGGCTCTTGGTGGCAATGCCCCCGCCGTCGCGGCGCCCGGGGCATTGGGGCAAATTATGTTCCCGCACGGCGCGCCCGCACAGCAAACCCCGCCCCGCAGCATGCGCATGCGGCGCCGGTGCCAAGTGGCGCCCACCAGGCCCTACACTGCCCGCCGTGTCATTCCTGCTCCATACCTCCCCCATACCCGACTGCGCCAGCCGCCGCCATCTTTTGCAAGCCATGGGCCTGGCGCTGCTGCCCGCCGGCGCAGCGCTGGCCCAGGACGCCACCGCAGGCCCCTGGCCGCACGCGCTGCAAGTGCCCGGCGGCGTGGCCCGGCTGCCGCTGGGCCCGGCGCCCGAGCGCCCTATGGTGCATGCGGGCGACATTCCCGTGCTGGTGCTGGGCGAGGCCAGCGCCTGGACGGCCATCGTCGGCATAGCGCTGGCCGCGCCCGTGGGCCAGGCCCATGTCAGCGTGCAGGCCCAGGCCGGCGCACCGGCGCGGCGCATCGCCTACCAGGTGGCGGCCAAGCGCTACAGCGAGCAGCGCCTGAAGGTGGCACCGCGCACCGTGGATCTGTCGCCCGAAGACCAGGCCCGCTACGAGCGCGAGCGCGACCATCAACAGCGGGTGATGGCGACCTTCTCCACCCCGCTGCCGCAGGCCGGCGACCTGCGCATGCGCCAGCCCGTGCCGGGGCGGCGTTCCAGCAGCTTTGGCCTGCGCCGCGTGTTCAACGGCCAGGCGCGCAACCCGCACAGCGGCATGGACATAGCCGCCGCCACCGGCACGCCCGTGGTCGCGCCCCTGCCGGGCCGGGTGATCGACGTGGGCGACTATTTCTTCAACGGCGGCACCGTCTGGCTGGACCATGGCGGCGGCCTGCTCAGCATGTACTGCCACCTGAGCGGCGTGGACTGCGCCGTGGGCGAGCAGCTCGCCACCGGCCAGGCGTTTTGCCGGGTGGGCGCCACCGGCCGCGTCACCGGCCCACACCTGCACTGGGGCGTGATGCTGAACCGCAGCATGGTCGATCCGGCCCTGTTCCTGCCCGAATGACGCAGCGCCCCACCCTGCGCCGGCCCGCCAGCGCGCCCGCCCCGGCGCCCAAGGCAAGGCTGCTGCGCTTCAACAAGCCCTACGGCGTGCTGAGCCAGTTCACGCCCGAGGGGCGCTGGCGCGGCCTCAAGGACTTCATCGCCGAGCCTGGCGTCTACGTCGCCGGGCGCCTGGACGCCGACAGCGAGGGCCTGCTGCTGCTGACCAACGACGGCCAACTCCAGGCGCGCATCAGCGACCCGCGCCACAAGATGGAGAAGACCTACTGGGTGCAGGTCGAGGGCATTCCCGACGACGCCGCACTCGATGCGCTACGGCGCGGCGTGCCACTGAACGACGGCCCCACCCTGCCCGCGCGCGTGCGCCGGCTCGACTCGCCGCCCGCGCTGTGGGAGCGCGACCCGCCGATACGCGTGCGCCAGAACATCCCGGACAGCTGGCTGGAGCTCGTCATCCGCGAGGGCCGCAACCGCCAGGTGCGCCGCATGACCGCCGCCGTGGGCCACCCCACGCTGCGCCTGGTGCGCGCGGCCATAGGCCCCTACCGGCTGGATGGACTGGCGCCCGGCGGCTGGGCGGAGGTGGCCGTGCCTAACTATCAAAAAAATAGCTTCTAGCGCTTTCTACACGGGCGCTACAGGCGGTTTCCAATCAAGGCTTTTGCGGCACGCGCAGGCGCAGCGCGCCATCGAGCACCAGCACCGCCACGGCCGCGAAGATGGGCCCGTAGCTGGGCCACTGCTCGCGGCCTATGCTCTCGCCCAGGGCCAGCGCCACCAGCGCCAGCAGCACCGGCTCCACATAGCTGAGCAGGCCAAACAGCCCCAGCGGCAGCCACCGGCTGGCGGCCATGTACAGCGCCAGCGCCACGGCGCTCACCAGGCCCAGCACCGGCACCATGGCCCATAGGTGCCGGTGGCCGATCACCATGTCTACCGACGAGGGCGCGCGTGCCACGAACCACAGCGCGGCCGGCACCAGCAGCAGCATGTCCAGCCAATGCCCGCCCAGGTGGTCGGTGGCCAGCTGGCGGCGCAGCACGAAATACACGGTGTAGCCCAGGGCCACGGCCCAGGTCTCCCACGACATGCCGCCGGCACGCAGCAGCTCATGCGCCACACCCAGGCCGGCCAATGCCGTGGCCAGCCATTGCAGCTGCGTCAGGCGTTCGCGGTACAGCACGCGCCCAGCCAGCACCATCACCAGCGGCAGCAAAAAATAACCCAGCGACACCGGCAGCGCCCGCCCATGCAGCGGCGCCCACAGAAACAGCCACAGCTGCACGCCCAAAAGCGCTGCGCTGGCCAGCAGCCCCAGCGCAAACGACGGCTGGCGCTGCACGCGCCGCACCAGCAGGCGCACGCGCCGCCACTGGCCCAGCGCCAGCAGCAGCGCCGTGGTAAAGGGCAGCGTGGCCAGCACGCGCCAGCCGAAGATCTGCTCGCCATCCAGCGGCGCGAGCGCGGGCGCCAGGTAATACATGGCACCAAACAAAACCGACGCCACGACGGACGCTACAAGACCTTTGAACACGGCAAGGCAATCAGCAAGGAAAACCCGCCATTGTCGGTCATGGCCAGGCCGGCGCAGTTATGCCCACGGCCTGTGGGCGGCCCTGTGGAAAACCGCCGGTACAACCGGCCGCGGGCCGCGCCGGCATTGGGTCGCAGCGCATTGCCCATTTTTTGCGCAGCGTTGCCCATGGGCTGCAGCCGGGCGGCGCGCGGGTATAGTGCGCCCCCTTTGCCCTGCCACCACGCCCATGCCTGTCACTGCCGCCCTGCTCTGCCTCGTCGTCGCCGTTCACGACGGCGACACGCTCACCGTGCGCTGCGACAAGGCCGCCACCAGGGAGCGCGTGCGCATCGCCGCCATGGATGCGCCCGAGAGCCGCCAGGCCTTTGGCCAGCGCGCACGGCAAAACCTGGCGCGCCTATGTTTTCGCCAGCAGGCGCGGCTGTACCGCCTGGGCCATGACCACTATGGCCGCACCCTGGCCCATGTGCGCTGCCAGGGCCAGGACGTGGCAGCAGCCCAGGTGCGCGCCGGCCTGGCCTGGGTGTATGCGCCGCAGGCCAGGCAATACCCGCGGCTGGTGGCGCTGCAGCGCCAGGCGCGCGCCAGCCACCGGGGGCTATGGGTGCAAAAACAGCCGCTGGCGCCCTGGGACTATCGCCACCGCTATCAATAAAGTGGCTTAGCCGCCGGCATTGAACACGCCCGACAGCAGCTCGGGCAGGCGCGCCGCGGCCAGGCGAAAACCGCAGGACTGGGCATGGCCGCCGCCGCCCATGCTCACGGCCAGGGGCGAGCAGTCGTAGCCGCGCTGCGAGCGCAGGCCCACCTTGACCTGCCCGTCCTTGGCCACGGCCCACATCAATGCGTAGCTGCCGCTTTGCTTGGACAGCAGCTCGCCCACCAGGCTGTGAAAGGCGCCGGGCGCATTCACCATCAAACCGGCCTCGCCGTTGAAGACCAGCGGCTGGGCGCCGCCGGCCACGTCCTGCGCCAGGTGGCGGAATTTTTCGTCCATGGCCTGGCCGCGGGAGACGAAGGCCGCGGTCTCGGCGGGCGCAAAGGCGGCGATCTGCTGCCAGCGCTCAAAGTCGAAGGGCTCCATGTCCAGCGCCGCCACATAGCCCGCCGTTTCGGGGTATTGCCAGATCCACAGGTCGCGGTCTTCCACATGGCGCACCAGGTCGGGCAGCGGCGCGTCGGGGTGGAAGAACTCCCAGGCCAGGCGCGCGCCGGACTTGCCCATGTCAAAGTGCAGCGCGCCGCAGCGGCAGACAAAGCCGGCCAGCTGCTCGGCCGCGCTCTTGTGGTGATCCAGCAGCACCAGCTTGGCGGCGCGCGCGTCAATTTCCGCCAGCAGCTCGGGCCCGAAGGAAAAATCCAGCACATAGACGGCGCGGCCGGCCAGCGGCGGCAGCTCATCCACGCTGCCCACCTGCCCGTGCGACAGGCCCAGGCATTGCACCTGCCCGCCATAGAAGCGCCAGGCGGCCAGGGCAGCGGCAAAGCCGTCGGCGCAGCGGTCGTGGTACAGCACCAGGGGTTGGGGATCGTCAAGCCGGGGGGCCGCCAACAGGGGCAGCGGCAATATCGTGGAACGGGTGGATAGCATCATGGCGGCGCATTGTGCGCCTGTTATCATGCCTGTACAAACATCCAGTTGACACCATGGGACTCGACCAGATCGCCATCGCCCTGCTGGGCGCCACCGCCGCCTGGGCCTCGCAGGCGCGCGGCCCGGGCCTGCGCCGCTGGGCCTGCATCTTCGGGCTGCTGGGCCAGCCGTTCTGGTTCTACGCCTCGTGGCAGGCCGGGCAATGGGGTATTTTTGCCGTGTCCATCGTCTACATGGCGGCCTGGCTGCGCGGCCTGTGGGTGTACTGGCTGGCACCACGCCAGCAGGCCCAGGATGCCGGCGTGAGCACCATACAGCTGACGCCCGGGCGCTAAGAGGCTGATCCATGCACCCTCCGCTGCCGCTGCTGTGGCAGGACGAGCATATGGTGGCGCTGTACAAGCCCGCCGGCTGGCTGGTGCACCGCACCGGGCTGGACGCCGGTGAAACGCGCTTCGTGGTGCAGGCCCTGCGCGACCAGATCGGCCGGCATGTCTACCCCGTGCACCGCCTGGACAAGGGCACCTGCGGCGTGCTCGTCATGGGCCTGCACCCGGCGGCGGCGCACGCCCTGGCCGAGGCCTTTGCCGGCCATGCGGTGCGCAAGCAATACCTGGCCCTGGTGCGCGGCTGGGCGCCCCTGCAGGCCGAGGTCGATCACCCGCTGCGCCCCGACGACGCCCCGCCAGATACTCCCGCCCAGGCCGCCCACACGAGCATCACCCGCCTGGCCAGGCTGGAGCTGCCCCAGGCCAGCGACGCCCGCTTTGCCAGCACCCGCGCCAGCCTGGTGCTGGCCGAGCCCACCACCGGCCGGCGCCACCAGATACGCCGCCACCTGAAGCACCTGGCCCACCCCATCATTGGCGATGCCACGCATGGCAAGGGCCCGCTGAACCGCTGGTGGGCCGCGCGCCTGGGCCTGCGGCGCCTGTGGCTGCACGCCTGGCGCCTGCAGCTGCCGCACCCCGCGGATGGCCGGCCCATCACCCTGGACAGCGGCCTGCGCTGGCCGGCCGTGCTGCATGACCAGGGCGATGCCCCACCCTGGGGCGACTGGCAGGCACGCGTGCTTACCCTGCCCTGGCAGGCAGACCCGGCCGGCGGCGCGCTACCATGAACCCCACACCACGCACCGCGCGCCATGCCAGAGCCCACCACCAGCCCAGCGAGCCCCCTACCCGAAGACAGCGCCCTATGCCCCGGCGAAGCCATGCACGCCGCGCACCTGCGCCAGCTGCTGCGCGCGGCCCTGCCCGACAGCAGCCACCACAAGGCCGCGGGCTGGTTCGGGCAGACCGACTTCCTATTCACGCACAGCCATGTCGATGAGGAGCAGGACGCCTACCACGACGGCCTGTTCATCACCCTCTGGAAGCGCTGGGACTTCTGGCTGGCCCTGCCCCCGGCCGGCGCCGCGCAGCGCAACCTGCTGGCCCAGGCCTGGGCGCGCCTGAGCCAGGGCGCGCCCGCGGCCGAGGCCGACGGCCTGCTGCGCCAGTACCGCGCCTACGACGGCGCCGGCCGCCCCGGCCCCTGGCAGCCGCTGGACGCGGCCCATGCGCCGCCCGATGCCTTGCAAGACTGCGCGCAGGCCTGGCGCGCCGTGATCGCCTACTGGCGCCGCGCCGAGGGCCAGCGCCGCGCCGGCCGCCCGCTGCGCGCGCGGCTGCACGCCACGCTCACGCCGGCGCGCGTGCAGGCGTTGACGCTGCTGCCCGTCTTCACCGGCCGCTACAACGACTGGTGGGATCCCGAACGCAACGGCTGGTGGGAAGGCGACGTGTGGATAGGCGCGCGCCAGCCCGGCCAGCAAGGCGGCCGGCACTGGGGCCGGGCGCTCAAACTGAGCTGGCGCAACGGCAGCGAGGCGGCGGGCGACGAGGAGGACGACGCCCACGCCTGCTACCAGATCGACCTCGTCGACGACGATGCGCCCAGCGGCACCGCCCACCCACCCGGCCTGCGCCTGAGCTACAGCCAACGCCAAAGTGACGCGCGCAGCCTGCTCACCAACGACGCCGTGGAGCACATGGAGCGCCTGCTGCAGCTGTTCACCAGCCTGGAGCAGCGCCTGTACGCGGCCCATGCGCAAGAGCAGCAGGCGCTGCAGGCCGGCGCTCCCGCAAGCGGCGGCCCGGCGCCGGCACTGCCGCGCACCCCGCCCTTCGCCCCCGACGAGAGCGATGCCGAGGTCTTCGGCGCCGCCATCATGGCCCTGTCGCACGCCTGGCAAAGCAGCGGCCGCAGCCACGCCAGCCTGGTGCGCGAGCTCTGGGCCGCGCAGGCCGATGCCGCGCAGCCGCCCGATGCACCCGCCGCCGACGCCCCCACGCCGCCGCCGCTGGCCGACCCGCGCCTGGCCCAGGCCAGCGGCGTGCTGCGGCTGGCGCACACCGTGCACGCACTGGCAGACCAGGATCTGTCGGCACGCTTTCACCGCCGCTTCGCCTTTGCGCCCGGCGCCTTCGCGCACCACGCCGCGCGCGGCGGCCGGGCCGTGGGGCCGTTGCTGTGGCAGAGCGATGGCCGCCTGCTGGCCCATGTGGGCCCGGCCACGGGCGCAGCCGACCAGGCCGGCAGCTGGTGGCAGCTCGGCGCCGATGGCCTGCACCTGACCCCCTTGCCGTCGGCGCAGGCACCGCACGCCGTGCCACCCCAGGCCGGCCACGCCACGGCCCACGGCGTGACGGTGCGCGGCGACGAGGCCGGCGACCTGCACGGCCTGGCCGACGACGGCCGCGCGCTATGGCGCCACCACTTGGGCGGCGCCATCCGCAGCATCGCCCCGGCGCCCGACGGCCACGCCCTGGCGGTGGGCACGGCCGGCGGCTACCTGGTGCTGCTGCACAAGGGCAGCGGCACCGACCCCTACTTGGTCAGCACCTCGCGCTACGCCGAAGCCCGGCGCTTCATCTTCTGGGGCGACACGGCCGCGCCGCTGGCCTGGTAGGCAATACTGTTTCGATAACATTTTTGATAGCTGTAGGCGGCCTATGAGCGAGCGCAGCCGCCGTTTTCACCATGAGCACCTACCACGCCGAGACGATCTGGACGCGCGACGCCACGCCCCAGGACTTCCTGAAGAACCGCTACAGCCGCCGCCACCTGCTGCGCTTTGACGCAGGCCTGGAACTGCCCGGTTCCTCATCCCCGCAGGTCGTCCCCCTGCCCTGGTCCGACGCGGCGGCCGTGGATCCGGAAGAGGCCTTCGTGGCCGCGCTGTCGAGCTGCCACATGCTGTGGTTCCTGTCTATCGCCGCGCGCCAGGGCTTTTGCGTGGACGGGTATCGCGACGCGGCCGAGGGTCTGATGGCCCGTAACGCCGCGGGCCGTCTGGCCATGACCCGCGTCACGCTGCGGCCCGCCGTGTGCTTTGGCGGGCGCCAGCCCACGGCGGATGAGCTGCAGGCCATGCACCACCAGGCGCATGAGGAATGCTTCATCGCCAATTCGGTGACCACCGAGGTGCGCTGCGAGCCGGTGCCGGGTTGAGGCTATTGCCCGCGCGGCGCATTGCGCGCGCGGCGCTCGTTCCTCTTGCGCTGCTCGGCCTTGCGCTCGGCGCGTGCCTTGTCCTGCAACTGCCCGGCGGCCAGCCAGGCTTCAAACTCCGCCACGGTCTCCAGCGTGATGGGCCCCAAGGCGGCGCTGCGAAAGTCGGTGAGCACGATCTCGGCGGCCTTTTGCAGGTTCAGGCGCCCGCCGCTCATCACGGCGCCGCGCTTCCTGGCGATCAGCTCCAGCAGCTCGTCGTCATGGCGCGCGGCAATGTCCGCCGCGTCCAGCGCCAGCTTGTAGCGCGCGTCCAAGAGCGGCGCGTAATGCTGCTTCAGGTAGGCCAGCAGATCCAGCGCCACCTCCTCTTCGTCATAGGCGTTGCGCCCCACGGCGCCGCTGGCGGCCAGGCGCTGGCCGCTTTCGGGCACGATGATGCGCGGCCACAGCATGCCGGGCGTGTCCCACAGGTAAAAGTCATCGTCGAGCACGATGCGCTGCTCCTGCTTGGTGATGCCGGCCTCGTCGCCGGTCTTGGCCTGGCGCTTGGCCGACAGGGTGTTGATGAGCGTGGACTTGCCCACGTTGGGTATGCCGCAAATCAACACCCGCATGGGCCGTGACAGGCCGCGCCGGTTGGGCGCCAGCTGGCGGCAGGCGTCGATGAGCCGGCGCGCGGGGGCGGTGTCGGAGGCATCGAGGGCGATGGCGCTGGTCTGCGGCCGGGCGTTGTACCAGGCCAGCCAGGCCGGCGTGCGCGCCGGGTCGGCCAGATCCTGCTTGTTGAGCACCTTCAGCGTGGGCTTGTGGCCGGTCAGCTCGGCCAGCAGCGGGTTGGCGCTGGAGGCGGGCAGGCGCGCGTCCAGCAGCTCTATCACCACGTCTATGTCCTTGATGCGCTCGCCTATCGCCTTGCGCGTCAGGTGCATGTGACCGGGAAACCACTGGATGCTCATGGGGCTGTACTTTCACTCATCGGGGCTGGCAAAGGCGCCAAGGATAATCGCCGCCATGGCCTCCCCGCGTCAACGCAAACAAGATTCCGAGCTGCTGCTCAAGGGCGTGATCTGCGCGCTCATCGGCGCCATCGTCGTGCTGGCGCCCTACGTGGCGCGCTCGCCGGACGTGCGCGAGCTCATGGCCCAGGTGTATCTGGCGGGCTGGTTCGCCCTGGTGCTGGGCTGCGCCTTTCTGGCACGCTGGGGCCTGCAGCGCTGGCGCAAGCGCGGCGACTGATCAGCCCGCCCGCAGCGGCACGACCACCGCCGTGGCCTCGGCGCGCAGCTGCTGGGCCAGCTCCTCGGCCAGGCACAGGCGGCGCAGCAGCCAGGGGGCCAGGTCGGCCTCGACCAATGGCGGCAGCGCCTGCGGCTCGTACACCCCGGCCTGCTCGGGCCCGGGCGCGGCGGCCACGGCGGCGCCGGTCAATATGGCCTCCAGCCGGGCGGCGGCGGCCTGCAGTGGCTGTTGCACATCCTCGGCGCGCAGATGGCCGCGGCGCAGCAGCAGCATGGACTTGACGGCCGTGAGCTGGGCCAGCAGCTGGTAGCAATGCACCTGCATGCGCTCCAGCGGCGCCAGCGGCGGGCGCACGGCGCGCGGCTCCTTCCAGGCGCGCGCCGTGGCCTGCACCAGGATGCCCAGGCTGTCATAGGCCTCGCGCCGCGCCAGGCGCCAGGCCAGCTCGGGGTGGTTGTCCACGGCCTGCAGCTGGCCCAGCGCCAGGGCCTCTCGGGCGTGGCGCGTCTGCGCCACCAGGCTGCGCGCCACCAGGGCCGGTATCTGCTGGCGCTCCCACGACGGCAGCACGTAGGCAAAGGCCCAGGCGATGCCGGCGCCTATCACGGTGTCGGCGATGCGCTCCAGCAGCACGAAACCGGCGCTGCCGCCCGCCCCCAGCAAATGCGCCTGCACCAGGCCCAGCACCGTGGCCGCCACCGCGGTGAACAGGTACCGGCGCAGCGTGAAGGCGTGGGCCACGGCCTGGGCCACCGTCACGCACACCAGCAGCGCCCAGTGCGGCAGGTCGGCCGCCAGCACGGCCGAGGCCAGCACGCAGCCCAGCATGGTGCCGGCCACGCGCTCGTTGCGCCGCTCCAGCGTCTGCGCCAGGCTGCCGCGCAGCACGACGACTATCGTCAGCACGATCCAGTAGGCATGTTCGCGCCAGGGCAGCAGCTGCGACAGCGCATAGCCCGCGCCAATGGCCAGCGCCGCGCGCATGGCGTGGCGCAGCGGCGCGGCGCGCCAGCGCCACAGGGCGAGGAACGGCCGCCAGCCCCAGCCCACGGGGCTGACGAACATCTGCCAGCTCACGCGCACCAGGGCCAGGTCGGGCACGGCCTCGCCGCGCGCCAGGGCGATGAGGCGCGCCACCTCGTCGTGGATATGGCCTAGGCGGTGCGACAGCGCCTGCGCCAGGCGCGCCGGCGTGAAGCCGGCATCGCCCTGCGGCACCGGCAGCTGCAGCTGGGCGCGCAGGTCTTCAAACGGCGCCGGCATGTGGCCGCGCAGCAGCGCATCGGCCAGCTGCTCCATCTGCGCGGCTAGTGCCAGCAGCACGCCATGCTGGCGCGTCAGGACCTCGGCCTGGTCGGGCCGGGTGCGCAGCCCTTCCAGATCCAGGGCGCTGGCCAGCAGGTGGTCGCGCATCTCCAGGGCGCACAGCAGCATGCCGGCCAGCTGCTGCTGGCGCGCGCTGGTGGGCGACTCCAGCACGATGTCGCGCGCCGACTGCAGCTGGTCGGCCAGCGTGGCCTGGCGCAGCAGCAGCTGGCCCATGAGCGGGTTGGCGCGTTCGCCCAGGGCCAGCACCGGCGTGAACTGCAGCGCCTGCAGCCGCATCAGCGCGGCCTGCGAGAGCAACACGTCGGCAATCACCTGCACGCGGTAGCGCCCGTTGAGCAGCCGGTTGGCCAGCACCGACCAGGGCAGGGACAGCAGCGAGCCCAGGCCGAAGTAGGCGCTGGTGACAAGGGCCGCGCGCCAGCCCTCGGCCCCGGCATGCGTCGGCACGGCCATGGAAAACACCAGCGCCAGCACGGCGGCTATGGCCACCGGCGCGCCGCGCTTGCCCCAGGCCATGCCCAGGAAGGCAAAAAAACTTGCCGGCACGAGGAGCAGGCCCAGGGCCCAGGGCTGCTCGTGCAACAGCTGCACGGCAAAGAACAGCGGCAGCGCCAGCAGCGGCGCGGGCAGCATGTGCAGGAACTTGCCGCGCCGCGGCGCCGGTATGTCGGGCGGAATGGCGACGATGGCGCCCACGGCCGCAGCCGACGCCGCCGCGCTGCCCAGCAGCACATGCACCAGCGTGGAGATGAGCAGCAGCCCCAGCGCGCAGGCCAGGCCGTTGGCCACATAGTGCGACAGCAGCACCCGCAGGGCGCTGCGCAGCCGGCTCTCCAGGGGCATGGTCATGGCGGCCCCATCCTACGATGCAATCGGTTCAGCCCAGCTGGCGCGGATCCATGTACTGCTGGCGCCAGTCTTCGAACGGCAGGGTGTCCGCTTCCTCGATGGCCTTTTGCGCCGTCAGGGACTGCGCGGCCAGGGCCTGGTAGTGCTGCTGCCGGGCGCCATCCCACGGCAGGGCCAACAGCCGCTCGCGCACCTGGTTGGATTGGGCAAAGGAAAACGCCTCGTAGCTGCAGCCATGCTGCGCGCGCATGGCGGCGAGCACGCGTGCCGACGGCGCCAGGCGGCTGTCGCCCAGCACGGCCTGGGCCTGTTGCAGCGCGGCGGCGTAGTCGCCCCCGCCCTGCGCGGCGTCCAGCGCCGTGGCGATGGGCGCGCATTCGCCCAGCACCTGCGCCGCCCAGTCGGTCAGCAACACCGGCTGGCCGCCGCGCAGCAGCTGCAGGCCAGGCTCGCGCCCGCGCTCGGCCGTCTGGTGCTGGTTGTGCTTGAGCTCGGCGATCTCCTGCGGCGTGTCGGGCGGGCTGTCGGAGAGCAGGCAATGCAGCAAAAACACGTCCAGCAGGCGCATGGTGGACATGTTGATGCCCACGTTCTCGAACGGATCCAGATCCATGAGCCGCACCTCGACATATTCCACGCCACGTTCGCGCAGCGCGTGCAGCGGGCGCTCGCCGCGCTGCACCGTGCGCTTGGGGCGGATGGTGCCGTAGAACTCGTTCTCGATCTGCAGCAGGCTGGTGCCCAGCTGGTTGTAGTCGCCGCCGATGTTGCGTATGCCTATGGCCTCATAGGCCGGATAGGGGCGCGTGAGCGCCTCGTACAGCGAATCGGCGTAGCCCGACAGGCCGTTGTAGCTCACGTTCAGGCTGGCCTGGGCATCGCTCTGGTAGCCCAGGCGGCCCATGCGCAGCGAGGTGGCATGCGGCAGGTACAGGGCCTGGTTGCCGTCGCCCATGGGCTGCAGGCCGTGCGTGCGCCCCTCGACGAAGCAGGGGCACAGCGCCGGCGAGGCGCCGAACAGGTACAGCAGCACGAAGGCGTGGCGGCGGAAGTTGCGGATCAGCGCAAAGTATTCCTCGCTCGTCACCCCGGGCAGCGACCAGTTGTAGTGGATGCCCGAGATGGTCTGCATGCGCCGCCCGTAGCGGTGCGCCAGGCCCATGCGGTAGATGCTCTTGGCGCGGCCTATGTGCGAGTTGCCGTAGCGGCCGATGGGAATGGTCTCGTCCGTGGGCAGGCCGCAGGGCATGCTGGAGACCCACAGCATCTCGCCGCCGGCATCGGCCAGGGTGCGCAGCACGTATTGGTGGATGTGGACGAGCTCGTCCAGGCAGCCGGCGACGCTTTGGTGCGCGCCGGTGATGAGTTCGATCTGCGACTCGCTGTAGTCGGTGGTGATGCTGGGGTGCGTAAGGGCCGCGCCCAGCGCCAGCGGGTGGGGCGTGAGCGCCAGGCCGCCCGCGGGCAGCACGCGCAGCCCCTCTTTTTCAATGCCGCGGCGCATGCCCGCCAGGCGCTGGGCCGGCAGGGCTGCGATGCGCTGTTGCAGATTGCTCATTGTGTGCTGTTGCTTTTTTTCGGGGAGGGGGCGGAACTTAGCATGCCGCGCCGCCACCCGTCCCCGATCCGGCGCAAGTGCCGGTGCCATGCGGGGTCACTGCCACGGCCTATGCGCCCTGCAGGTCGGCCGCCGCCAGGGCCAGGCGGATCTCGTTCTCGCCCTGGCCGGCGCCGCTGCGCGGCACCTGCTCACCGTGGCGGTCGCACACCTGGGCCAGCTGCGCGGCAAGCTGCTCGGGCACGTCGGCATCCAGCCCCAGGTGCAGGCCCCGGGTCAGCGTGATGTGCGCGGCCTCGAAGGTGCCGGCGCCGGCGCACAGGATGGTGCGCGTGGGCGCGCTGTCGTGCGCCAGCACCAGCATGGCGGGCACCACGGCCTCGGGCTTGAGGGCCGCCAGCACTTCGGGCGGCAGCAGGCCCTCGGTCATGCGCGTGGCCGCCGTGGGCGCCAGGGCGTTGACATGAATGCCGTGCTTGGCGCCCTCTATGGCCAGGGTCTGCATCAACCCCACCTGGGCCAGCTTGGCCGCGCCGTAGTTGGCCTGGCCAAAGTTGCCATACAGGCCGGTGGACGAGGTGGTCATGACGATGCGCCCGTAGTTCTGCGCCTGCATCAGCGGCCACACCGCCTTGCAGCAATGCGCCGCGCCCATCAGGTGCACCTGCACCACCAGGGCGAAGTCGGCCATGTCCATCTTGGCAAAACTCTTGTCGCGCAGGATGCCGGCGTTGTTCACCAGGATGTCCACGCGCCCCCAGGCGTCCTGCGCCTGCCGCACCATGGCCTGCACGGCGGCAAAGTCGGTCACCGAGGCGCCACTCGCCAGCGCCTGGCCGCCCGCGGCGCGGATCTCATCGACCACCGCCTGGGCCGCGCCGACGCCGCCACCGCTGCCGTCCACGGCGCCGCCCAGGTCATTCACCAGCACCTTGGCGCCGCGCGCCGCCAGTGCCAGCGCATGCTGGCGCCCCAGGCCGCCACCGGCGCCGGTCACGATGGCCACGCGGCCGTGGAATTCGAGGGTCATGGCAAATGTCTCCCAAAACGAAAAAAATATAAAAAGTAGAGCTGCCCACGCTTGTCACGCAAGCGCCAACTGCCTGTTTTGTTGCTGCCATGAGTGGCAGGCACCAGCGGCACCGCATGGCTAGGAGGCTGTCGGACTTGGAAATCGTCGGCTGCAAATCGACCGCAGCAGCCCATTTTTCACCGTCTTTTTGCCCAATAGCTCGGCTATTGGGCTGCAAATCCGGCAAAAACTGGCCTTGCTGGGGCCGATTTTCGCTTTCGACGCTCCAAGTCCGACAGCCTCCTAGTCCACACCGTCACATGCAGATAATGACATGCCACCCTCCCGCCAACCACCAGCCAAGCCCCATGACCCACACCACCGCCGGCACCACCCTGCTCGACCTGAGCCTGGAGCGCACCCTGGATCAGTGGGTGCAGCGTTTCTCGCAGCCCGAATGGCGTGGCCGCTACGTCGAAGGCTGGCTCTTCGAGGGCCAGGCCGCACGCCGCGCGGCCGAGCAGCGGCTGGCGGCGCTGGGCGTGCAGGCGCGCTTTCACAGCGCCTACAAGCCGCTAGTGCAGCATTTCATCGACAACGTGGGACGCGCGCAGCTGCTGGCGGCCCATGTGCGCTACCCCACGGCGCAGCTGGGCCCGGCGCAGCGCTTCCGGCTGGAGGCCTACCCGCTTGCCGCGTTGCTGCCCGAAGGCGCGCTGACGCTGGAGGCGCGCACCGACGCCCTGCCGCACTACGACGTGCAGTTGCAGCTGCCAGGCGGCAAGTGCCTGACGCAACGCGTGCACACGCCCAACCGCCGCCATGCCGACGCCAGCGGCGCCCCGGCGCTGTCGCCCACTGGCTGGCTGCGCGTGGGCAGCATGGCCGGCGCGGCCGACCTGCTCGATTGCGCCGTGAGCACCGATTACGAGCAGGCCTTCGCCCAGGCCCTGCACGCCGTGCGCGCCCACCCCTGGCCCGAGCGCGAGCCCTATTTCGAGCGTCTGCAGCTGCGCATCGACCTGCCCGGCTACGAGCAGCCCATCGCCGGCACTGACGAGGTGATCAGCACGGCCGAGGCGCTGCACGAAGACCTGTACTTCTCGCTGCTCGAATTCTTCCAGCAGCACAGCGGCCGCCCCGTGGGCGACCGGCGCCTGCAGCCCGGCCAGATCGTGCCCGACATACGCACCGGCGCCAGCGCCGTGCGCGTGCTGCTCAGCCTGCAGCCGTTTGATGCGGCGGCGCAGGACGCGCTGGCCGCCCCGCAGTCGCCACCACCATCGCTGGCCGAGTTGGACTGCCCACCCGCACCCGACTACATCGCCCAGACCCTGCAGGCCTGGCCCGCCGAACGCTTTGGCGCGCGCACGCGCCAGGGGCGCAGCGTGTGGGGCCTGTACCGGCGCGGCACGCAGCGGCCGGTGTTCATCAGCGCCGGCCAGCATGCCAACGAGACCTCGGGCGTGGTCGGCGCGCTGCGCGCCGCCGATCTGCTGCGCCAGGACGACAGCGCGCATTTCGCGCTGATCGCGCTGGAGAACCCCGACGGCTACGCCCTGCACCGCGAGCTGTGCCGCCAGCACAGCGGCCACATGCACCACGCGGCGCGCTACACCGCCCTGGGCGACGACGTGGAATACCGCGAAAGCGCGCCGCTGTACGAGCGCGAGGCGCGCCAGCAGGCGCTGGCCCTGTCGGGCGCGCAGCTGCATGTGAACCTGCACGGCTACCCGGCGCATGAATGGACGCGCCCGCTGTCGGGCTATGTGCCGCGCGGCTTCGAGCAATGGATGTTGCCCAAGGGCTTCTTCCTCATCCTGCGCCATCACGCCGGCTGGCAACAGCCGGCGCGCGCGCTGCTGGAGGCGGTGTGCGAGCGCCTGCGGCAGGTGCCGGGCCTGGCCGAGTTCAACGCGCGCCAGCGCGCCCTGTACGAGCAGCACGCCGGGCCGCTGCCGTTCGAGCTGCTGCACGGCATTGCCTGCACGCAGGCGCAGACCTCGCACGACGCGCCGGTGACGCTGATCACCGAGTTCCCCGACGAGACCGTGAGTGGCGCGCCGTTCCGCTTTGCGCACCTGGTGCAAATGCACACGGTGCTGGCGGCGGTGCAGGCCTGGCAGCAGATAGGGCCATGAAATGCGCATGCGCCTGCCTACAATCGGCGGATGCTGCACGCTCTCGCCTTCGGCCTAGGCGCCCGCGCCTGCGCGTTGGCGGCTGACGCCGTGGCCCGACACCGGGGGGGCGCTGGCGACCAACCTGGTCGTCGTTTACCTGAAAGGCCTGTGACCGGCTCTGTTCCTGGCCCTGCCGCAGCTCGATCCCACCTGGCACCCGCCGCTCATCACCGGCTTTCTGGGCGCCCTGACCACCTTCTCCACCTTCTCGGCCGCGGTCATCGACCTGCTGCAGCAGCAGCGCCTGGCGCTGGTCCTGTGCACGCTGCATGTGGCGGGCTCGCTGTGCATGACCTCGGCCGGGCTGCAAAGCAGGCCGCCGCTGCCCCTTGGGGCCCGGCTTTGAACTATCATTTACATAGCTGCCTGCGCTTTACACACAGGCGTTGGCGCAAGTTTTTGCCCAAATCTCCTTCACCCTAGACCGCTCAAGCCTGCGGCCCTTTGTCCGATACCAAGAATCATGCAAGCCAATACCGATCTGCAAGACAGCCGCCTGGCCAACGCCTGGGCCGAGCTGCACAACTACGCCGTGGCCGGCAACCCGCTGCACGCCGACTCCTACCGCCTGGCCTTTGCCGACCCCGAATTCATGCTGCGCCGCGAGACGCGCGGCATACGCTTTCAGCTGGAGCTGCTGAAACCCGAGCTGGAACAGGCCGAGCAGGGCATAGAGCACACCGTGGTGGTGTATGGCAGCGCGCGCTTCGTCGCGCCCGAGGCCGCGGCCGAACAACTGGCCGAGGCCCGCGCCAGCGACGACGCCGAGCGCATCGCGCGTGCCGAGCGCGCCGTGAAAAACGCCTTCTACTACGACCAGGCGCGCCGCTTTGCGCGCCATGTGGCCGAATACAGCCAAAGCCGCCCGCCGGCCGAGCGCCTGTACATCTGCACCGGCGGCGGCCCCGGCATCATGGAGGCCGCCAACCGCGGCGCGCATGACGCCGGCGCACCCAACATCGGCCTGAACATCACGCTGCCGCACGAGCAAAGCGGCAACAAATACATCACGCCCTCGCTGTCGTTCAAGTTCCACTACTTCGCGCTGCGCAAGATGCATTTCATGATGCGCGCCAAGGCGCTGGTGCTGTTCCCCGGCGGCTTCGGCACGCTGGACGAGCTGTTCGAGGTGCTGACCCTGGTGCAGACCGGCAAGGCCAAGGCCGCGCCCATCGTGCTCTTCGGCACCGACTTCTGGAAGCGCCTGATCAACTTCGAGGCCCTGGTGGAGCAAGGCACCATCTCGCAGGGCGACCTGAAGCTGTTTCACTACTGCGACGACCCGGCGGAAGCCTGGGCCATCATCCGCGCGTTCTACGAACTGTGAAGTGACTCGCTGCGCAGCCGCCAGGCCACGCGTGCGCCCAGCCCCACGGCGCCGCCCACGATCCAGAACAGCCCGCCCACGCCGATGAGCGCGCTGGCCGTGCCGAACAGCAGCGGCATGAGCACGCTGGAGCCGTTGATGGCCATGAGGCGCAGGCCCAGCGCCTCGCCATGGCGGTGCGCCGGCGTGAACTGGTGCAGCATGCTCATGA
This sequence comes from Pseudomonadota bacterium, assembly GCA_018240995.1. Taxonomy (GTDB): domain Bacteria; phylum Pseudomonadota; class Gammaproteobacteria; order Burkholderiales; family Burkholderiaceae_C; genus Alicycliphilus. Next base: position 33,582 of record JAFEES010000571.1, read on the forward strand.
TCATCGGCTGCACCGAGCCCAGAGCAAAGCCCAGCAGCACCGAGCAGCCGCCCAGCGCCAGCGCCGTGGGCAGCAGCGGGTAGACGGCAAACAGCAGCGCCGTGGCCAGCATGGCCACGGCGACCACCGTGGCCTCGTGCAGGCGCTCGGCCAGCAGCGGCATGAGCACGCGTATCAGCGCCGCCGCGATGGCGAACGCGCCCAGGATGGAGCCGATCACCGAGGCCGACAGCCCACGCTCATAGCCCAGCAGCGGCACGACGAAGGTGTGCACGTCCCAGCATGACGACAGCAGCCAGTTGACGACGAGCAGGCGGCGAAAGCCGGGCACGGCCAGCAGGTCCCAGGCGCGCGCACCGGCGCCGCCCGCCACGCTGGCCACCGGCGGCAGCTCCTGTGTGCTGCGCACCCACAGCCAGGTGGCCCAGGGCAGCAGGGCCAACAGCGCAAACGCGGCGCGAAAGCCGGCATGGTCGATCAGCAGGCCGGCGCTGAACGGCCCGAGAAAATTCGATACCGCCGGGCCGATGGCCAGCCAGCTGAAAACCTGGCGCAGCTGCGTGCCGCCATGCGCCGCACGGCCCACATGGCGCTGCAGCGCAATCGTGGCCACGCCCGTGGCGCCGCCGGTGAGCAGCGCCGCCACGCACAGCACCGGGAACACCGGCCACGCCACGGCCACCCCCGCGCCCAGAGCTGCCGCCAGCACGGCGCGGTGCACCGGGCGCTTCAGGCCACGGCGATCGGCATAGCGCCCCGCGGGCAGGGCCAGGAACACCTGGGTCAGCGCGAACAGCGCCAGCAGCACGCCCACTGCCGCCGCGCTATGGCCCTCGCGCAGGGCCAGCAGCGGCGCGGCCATGCGCATGCCGGCCATGCAGGCGTGGATGCAGACCTGCCCCAGGATCAGGCGCGCCAGTGCCCAGTTCAAGCTATTCGCCTTCGTCCTCGTCCTCGATCAGCAGCCCGGATACCGAAGTGGCGCCCCCCGCCTCGGCCGGGGGTGCGGGCAGCTCCTGCACGCCGCGCAGGCTGCGCTGTATGGCGCGCGTGCGCACGTCCACCTGCTCGAACTTCTTGGCCGCCGCGTCTATGGACTTGCGCGTCTGATCGACGATGACGCCAAACTTGGCGAACTCGTTCTTCACCTGGCCCAGCACGCTCCACACCTCGGACGAGCGCTTCTCGATGGCCAGGGTCTTGAAGCCCATCTGCAGGCTGCTGAGCATGGCCGCCAGGTTCGCCGGGCCGGTGATCATCACGCGGCAGTCGTTCTGCACCGCCTCCACCAGGCCGGGGCGGCGCATGACCTCGGCGAACAGCCCCTCGGTGGGCAGGTAGAGCACGGCGAAGTCCGTGGTGTAGGGCGGGGCCACGTATTTGCTGAAGATCTTCTTCGCCTCCAGCTTGATGGAAGCCTCGAAGGCATTGCCGGCCGAGGCGATCGCCGCCTTGTCGGCGCTGTCTTGCGCGTCCACCAGGCGCTGGTAATGCTCCACGGGGTATTTGGAGTCTATGGGCAGCCACACCGGCTGCTCCTCGCTCCTGCCCGGCAGGCGGATGGCGAACTCGACCAGCTCGTCGCTGCCCGGCTGGGTCTTGACGTTCTTCTCGTACTGCGCGGGCGTGAGCACGTTGTCGATGATGGCGCCCAGCTGCATCTCGCCCCAGGTGCCGCGCGTCTTCACGTTGGTCATCACGCGCTTGAGGTCACCCACGCCGGCGGCCAGGGTCTGCATCTCGCCCAGGCCCTTGTGCACCTGCTCCAGCCGCTCGCTGACGAGCTTGAAGGAATCGCCCAGGCGCTGCTCCAGCGTGGCGTGCAGCTTTTCGTCCACGGTGCGGCGCATTTCCTCCAGCTTGGCGGCGTTGTCCTGCTGGATGGCCGCCAGGCGCTCGTTGAGCGTGCCGCGCAGCGCCTCGGCGCCCTGCTGGCTGCTGGCCACCAGGCCGGTGAGCTGCTGCGTCACCGCCTCCTGCAGGCCGGCGAACTGGTGGCGCAGCTGCTGGGTGTGTGCCTCCAGCTGCGCCTGCACGTCGCCCTTCAGGGCCTGGGCGGTCTGCGTGAGCTCGGCGCGGAACGCCGCCAGCGCCTGCAGCTGCTCGTGGCGCGCCTGGGCTTCGTCGCTGCGGCCCTGCGCCAGTTGCTGCTCCAGGCGCGACTGCAGTGCGCCAAAGGATGTCTGCAGCTCGGCCCGGTTGGTGCGTGATTCGTGCGCCGCCAGCTGCAGGCGCTCGTCCAGCAGCGCCTGCGTGCTGTGCGTGAAGCCGCGCAGCTGCTGGCCCATGGCGTCCAGCACGCCGTCGTTCTTGGCCACGGCCAGCTGCGTGGCCTGCACGGCCGCTTCCAGCGCCTGCAGGCGTTGCGGCCATTCGGGCGGCAGCTCGACGCGCGGGCGGCGCAGCAGCACGGCGCACAGCAGCGCCACGGCCAGCACCAGCAGGGCCAGCACGAGCATCATTTCAATGGTCATATCTTTCTATTAATTCAATAGCTTCACGCGCTTTACCGACAAGCGCCGCAACGGAATTATTCCTGACTGAGTACATGCCACGCAAAGTAACGTCACGCCCGCGCAGGCGGGCATCCAGCCTTTGCCCGGGGCATGGATTCCCGCCTGCGCGGGAATGACGATGCGCAGATAAGCGAGGCCATAAGGCGCACCACTCATCAGGGCGCTACTTTGTCAGCGGGGTATTCACCGGCGTCAGCGCGCCGCGGCCGTCGAAGAAGGCCACCAGGTTGTCCGCCGCCAGCCGCGCCATGGCCAGGCGCGTGGGTACGGTGGCGCTGGCGATATGCGGCGTCAGCACCACGTTGGGCCGCTCCAGCAGGCCGGGGTGCACGGCGGGCTCGCCCTCGAACACGTCCAGGCCGGCGGCGGCGATGCGCCCCTCCTTCAAGGCCACGGCCAGCGCCGCGTCATCGACGATGCCGCCGCGCGCGATGTTCACCAGCGTGGCCGTGGGCTTCATGCGTGCCAGCTCGGCCGCGCCTATGGCGTGGTGCGATTCGGCGCTGTAGGGCAGCACCAGCACCAGGTGGTCGGCCTGTTGCAGCAGCTCGTCCTTGCCCACGTAGCGCGCCCGGCATTCGGCCTCCAGCGCGGACGCCAGGCGCGAGCGGTTGTGGTAGATCACCTTCATGCCGAAGCCATGCGCGCCGCGCCGGGCAATGCCCTGGCCGATGCGGCCCATGCCCAGGATGCCCAGGGTGCTGCCATGCACCTCGGCGCCGGCGAACATGTCGTAGCGCCAGCTGTTCCACAGGCCGGCGCGCAGGTAATGCTCGGACTCGGTGATGCGTCGCGCCGTGGCCATGAGCAGCGCAAAGCCGAAGTCGGCCGTGGTCTCGGTGAGCACGTCGGGCGTGTTCGTGGCCTGCACGCCGGCGGCAGCCATGGCCTGCACGTCGAAGTTGTTGTAGCCCACGGCCATGTTGGCGGCAATCTTCAGGCGCGGGCAGGCGGCCAGCACGGCCGCGTCTATGCGGTGGCTGCCGGTGATGAACACGCCGTCCTTGTCGGCCAGGCGCCGGGCCAGCTCGGCCTGGCTCCACAGCACATCATCGGGGTTGGATTCGAGCTCGAAATGCTGCGCCAGGTAGTCGGTGATCTCGGGAAAGATATGGCGCGTGACCAGGATGCGGGGCTTGGACATGGTGCTTGCCTTTGATTCAGAGGCTGAGAGGAAATTGGCCGCGCCCGAAAGGCGCGTCAAAACGCCTCCAATCGAGGCGCAAAACGCAGCCATAGCTCGGGCTATGGCGAGTATTTGCAACGAAGAGTGGCGGTGTTTTGGTGTGCAAGGCGGGCATGGGCAATTGCCTCTCAGGCTCTTAGAAAAAGATGAAGGTCATGGCGATGAACAGCGGCACCAGGATGCCGCAGGACCAGAGCATGTAGCCGAAGAAGCTGGGCATCTTCACGCCGCGATCCTCGGCGATGGCCTTCACCATGAGGTTGGGCGCGTTGCCTATATAGGTGTTGGCGCCCATGAACACGGAACCGGCGGAAATCGCCGCCAGGGTGCTGGCATAGGTGCTCATGAGCGTGGCCACGTCACCCCCCGCGGTGTTGAAGAACACCAGGTAGGTGGGGGCGTTGTCCAAAAACGACGAAAGCACCCCGCTGGCCCAGAAGTACATCGCCGGCTGGGGCTGTCCGTCAGGCCCCGTTACTGCGGAAACGATAGCACCAAACGGCCCGTTGACGCCCGCCTTGAGCATGGCGATGACCGGCACTATGGTCAGGAAGATGCCCGCGAAGAGCTTGGCCACCTCCTGCATCGGGCCCCAGCCGAACTGGTTGTCCGCATGCACCTTGGCCGGCGTGACGGCCAGCGACACCAGGGTGACGGAGATCAGCCCCAGGTCGCGCACCAGCCCGGGCAGGCCCACGGGAGTGCCGGCTATTGTCCACTGCACGCCGGACTGCCACATGCCGCTCATCAGCACCAGCGCCACCACGGCCAGCAGCAGCACGAAGTTGATCTTGCCGTCAAAGCCCAGCGCGGCCGGGGGCGAATCGGGCGTGGGATCCCTGCGCTCGAGTTCGCCGGGTTGGCGCAAATACCAGGAATCCAGCGCAAAGAACAGCGCCAGCAGCACGCCGACCAGCAGCAGCGTCTCGGGGAAGATATGGCGCACCGTCCAGAAGAAATCCACGCCCTTCAGAAAGCCCAGGAACAGCGGCGGATCACCCAGCGGCGTGAGCGAGCCGCCGGCGTTGGAGACGATGAAGATGAAGAACACCACCACATGGGCCACATGCCTGCGGTTGTCGTTGGCGCGGATCAGCGGGCGTATCAGCAGCATGGAGGCACCCGTGGTGCCCATGAAGCTGGCCAGCACCGCGCCCAGGGCCAAAATACCTGCGTTCAGCGCCGGCGTGCCGTGCAGGTTGCCGCGTATGTAGATGCCGCCGGCCACGGTGAACAGCGCCGACAGCAGGATCACGAAGGGCAGGTACTCGGCCACCAGCGCATGCACGAACTGCGCCGCCGCGGCCTGGGCCCCGAACACCGCGCCAAACGGCAGCAGGAACGCCAGCGACCAGCCCAGCACCAGTTTGCCGAAATGGTGGTGCCAGAACAGCGGCGCCACCATGGGCAGGAGCGCAATCGACAGCAGGATGCCGGCAAAGGGCACGCCCCACAGTACCGACAGCCGGCCGCCGTCTATCTCTGCCGCCGCGGCCAGGGCGGGCACCAGACACAGCGCGGCCAGTGCCAGGGGGCGAATGGGTTTCAAGGCAATCATCTCTCTTCGGTTCCTGTGGTTGTCGCGGCTGCAGACCGATCAGGCAGGGCTGGGAATGTCGAACACCTGGCGCAGATAGGCCAGGTATTTCTCGTCGTTGCACATGTTCTTGCCTGGCGCGTCCGACAGCTTGGCCACGGGCTGGCCGTTGCAGCGCGTCATCTTGATGACGATCTGCAGCGGCTCGCAGCCCAGGTCGTTGGTGAGGTTGGTGCCTATGCCAAAGGCCAGCTGACAGCGGCCATGAAAGCGCTGGAACAGCTCGATGATGCGCGGCACGGTGAGCGCGTCGCTGAAGATCAGCGTCTTCGTCAGCGGATCGACACGCTTGTCGCGGTAATGCTGCAGCAGGCGCTCGCCCCAGGCAAAGGGATCGCCGCTGTCGTGGCGCGCGCCGTCGAAGAGCTTGCAAAAGTACAGGTCGAAGTCGCGCAAAAAGGCATTCATGCCATACACGTCGGACAGTGCTATGCCTAGGTCGCCGCGGTACTCCTTGGCCCACATCTCGAAGCCGAACACCTGGGTGTCGCGCAGGCGCGGGCCCAGCGACTGGCAGGCCTGCAGGTATTCGTGCGCCATGGTGCCCAGCGGCGTCAGGCCCAGCTGCATCGCATACAGCACATTGCTGGTGCCGGCAAATTGGCCGCCCGCGCCGTTGCCGCGGTCGTCGGCGCCCAGGCCCGCGCACAGCACGCGCAGCACCTCCTCATGCCAGGCGCGCGAAAAGCGCCGGCGCGTGCCGTAGTCGGCAATCTTCAGGCTCTCCAGGCCACCGGCCTGCAGCTGCGCCATCTTGGCGTCCAGGCGCCGGCGCCCCTCGGGAAAGTTGGGCTGCCTTTGCAGGTTGCGAAAGTACACCTCGTTGACGATGGCCAGCACCGGAATCTCGAACAAGATGGTGTGCAGCCAGGGGCCGGTGATGCAGATGTCGATCTCTCCCGTGGGCAGGGCGCTGACCTGTATGTACTTTTCGTTCAGGCGGAACAGCGCCAGAAAGTCCACGAAATCGCTCTTGATGAAGCGCAGCGAGCGCAGGTAGGCGAGCTCGGCATCATCGAAATGAAGCGTGCACAGCGCGCGGATCTCGTCTCGGATCTCATGCACATAGGGCGCCAGTTGCACGCCCGGGTTGCGGCACTTGAAGCGGTACTCGACCTGCGCACCAGGGAACTGGTGCAGCACCACCTGCATCATGGTGAATTTGTACAGGTCGGTGTCGAGCAGGCTGTTGATGATCATGGAGTGCGCACGCCGGCCCTGGGGCTGGCGCCGTTCGTGGCGGCGGGGTTGTCTCTGCGGGCATTCTGGCATCAATGGCATGACCCATCGCCGCCCCGCCCTATGCCGCCGTGCACAGCGCCAGCAGCGCCTGGCGCAGCCGCTCGGGCAAGGCGCGCGGGCGGCGATCGGCGCGCCCCACGTACACATGCACGAAATGGCCACAGGCGGCGCTCAGCTCCTCGCCCTGGGCGAATAGGCCCACCTCGTAGCGCACGCTGCTGGCCCCCAGCCGTGCCACGCGCAGGCCGGCGTCTATGGTCTGCGGAAAGGCCAGCGGCGCGAAGTAATTGCACTGGGTCTCGATCACCAGGCCTATGGTCTCGCCCTGGTGAATGTCCAGCACGCCCTGGTCGATCAGGTAGGCATTCACGGCGGTGTCGAACCAGCTGTAGTACACGACATTGTTCACATGGCCATAGACGTCGTTGTCCATCCAGCGCGTGCCTAGGGAGCGAAAGACGCGGTAGGCCTGCCTGGGTTCTGGCCTGGGACGCGGCGCGGCGGCCGGTGGGATGGGGGTGGTGTGCATGGGGCACTGATTGTGCCCGCCGGTTTCCTGGCTGGCCTGGCCCCGGCCTGCGGCAGGTAAGCAACAGAACATTGGGGCGACAACCCTAAAATGTTGCACTGCAACAAAAAAGACTTGCAACTCTCGCCAGGACGCCTACAATTCGTCCCATGCTGCACTGCAACATGGCTCAAGGGTCAGTCAGGGCAGACCTCTTAACCCGCCCGCAAGGGCATTTCAATTGGAGTAATGACATGACGCTGACCCCCGAGCAAATCCTCGCTTCCCAAAAAGCCAACATCGAAACCCTGTTCGGCCTGACCAACAAGGCTTTCGAAGGCGTTGAAAAGCTGGTGCAACTGAATGTTGCCGCCTCGCGCGCTGCCCTGACCGAAGCCGCTGCCCACACCCAGGCCGTGCTGTCCGTCAAGGACGCACAAGAGCTGCTAGCCCTGCAAGCCGGCCTGTTCCAGCCCATGGCTGAGAAGGCTGCCGCTTACAGCCGCCACGTGTACGAAATCGCCTCCGGCACCGGCGCCGAATTCGGCAAGGCCTTCGAAAGCCAGACCGCCGAAGCCCAGCGCAACTTCAGCAACCTGGTGGACACCGCTGCCAAGAGCGCACCCGCCGGTTCCGAAACCACCGTCGCCGTGTTCAAGAGCGCCGTTTCCGCCGCCAACAACGCTTTCGAGTCCGTGCAAAAGGCCGTGAAGCAAGCCAGCGACGTGGCCGAAGCCAACTTCAACGCCGTGGCCAACTCGGCCGCCAACGCCGCCAAGACGGTTGAAGTTGCTTCCCGCAAGCGTTAATTGACAGCCCGGCTGCGCACGGCAAGCCGTGCGCAACCAAGGGTTACCACCTAGAATGCACCTATTGATCTTGTTGTTCTGAATAACAAGGCTCACCAGTTGTCTCCTTGGATCCTCTCGAAACTCTGGTTTCCGGGATCCCTTCAGGCCCAGTCTTCGACTGGGCTTTTTTTTTGGCCTGGCGCCGCCGATCTCCCCGCAGCAAGCCAGCTTATTTAAGAACGATTCTCGTTTGCCTTATCATCCGCACATCCCATCAACGAGAAAGCAAAGACTTCCCATGTCCAAGTCCATCAAGTCCCTGCTGGCCATCTGCGTGCTGGCAGCAGTGGGTTCCGTCAGCGCCCAGGAGCAGGTCGTGAACCTGTATTCCGCCCGCCACTACCCTACGGACGAGGCCTTGTACAGCGGCTTTACCAAGGCCACGGGCATCAAGATCCAGCGCGTGGACTCGGACGACGCGGGCATCATGGCGCGCCTGAAGGCCGAGGGCACGGCCTCGCCCGCCGATGTGATCCTGCTGGTGGATGCCGCCCGCCTGTACCGCGGCGAGGCCGATGGCCTGTTCCTGCCGATACGCTCCAAGGTGCTGGAGGACGCGATTCCGGCAAACCTGCGCGCCACGCCCGCTGCCGATGGTGGCATCGCCTGGTTTGGCCTGTCCACGCGCGCCCGCGTCATCATCTACAACAAGGCCAAGGTGAACCCGGCCGACGTGGACAGCTATGAAAAGCTCGGCGACCCGAAAAACAAGGGCAAGCTGTGCATTCGCTCGGGCTCGCACCCCTACAACCTGAGCCTGTTCGGCGCCATCACCGAGCATATGGGCGAGCAGCAGACCGAGGCCTGGCTCAAGGGCGTGGTGGCCAACCTGGCACGCCCGCCCAAGGGCGGCGACACGGATCAGATCAAGGCCGTGGCCGCCGGCGAATGTGACATCGCCGTGAGCAACAGCTACTACATGGCGCGCCTGATGCGCTCGGACAAGCCCGAGGACAAGGCCGTGGTGGACAAGGTGGCCGTCATGTTCCCCAACCAGCAGTCCTGGGGCACGCACCTGAACATTGCCGGCGGTGCCGTGGCGCGCCACAGCAAGCATCAGGCGAACGCCGTCAAGTTCCTGGAATACCTGGCCAGCCCCGAGGCGCAGAACTATTTTGCCAACGGCAACAACGAGTGGCCCGCCGCCAAGGGTGTGGTGCTGGACAACCCGGCGCTGAAGGCCATGACCGGTGGCAAGCCCTTCAAGAGCGAGACCATCCCCATCGGCGCCGTGGGCGCCAACACCACCAAGGTGCAGCAGATGCTCGATCGCGCGGGCTTCCGCTGATTTTTGGCGAAACGCTACACAACCCGGCCCCGGCCGGGTTGTTCTTTTTTTGACTGCAGCCACGGCGCCGTCATAATTGACGTTTACGTCAACGTTACCCATAGGAGACCGGGAATGGAAATCAAGGGCAAGGTATTCATCGTCACGGGCGGCGCATCGGGCCTGGGCGAGGGCACGGCGCGCATGCTGGCCGCTGCCGGCGGGCAGGTAGTGGTTGCCGACATGCAGCTGGACAAGGGCCAGGCCGTGGCGCGCGAGATTGGCGGCGCCTTCGTCAAGTGCGACGTGACCAGCGAGGCCGACGGCCAGGCGGTGGTGGCCCAGGCGGTCTCCATGGGCAAGCTCATGGGCCTGGTGAACTGCGCCGGCATCGCCCCGGCCGAGAAAACCGTGGGCAAGAACGGCGCCCACGCCCTGGCCAGCTTCAGCAAGACCATCAGCGTGAACCTGATCGGCAGCTTCAACATGATCCGCCTGGCGGCCGAGGCCATGAGCAAAAACGAGCCCGAGGCCACGGGCGAGCGCGGCGTGCTGATCTCCACCGCCAGCGTCGCCGCCTACGACGGGCAGATCGGCCAGGCGGCCTATGCTGCATCCAAGGGCGGCGTGGTCGGCATGACGCTGCCGATTGCGCGCGACCTGGCCAAGAGCGGCATACGCAACATGACCATTGCCCCCGGCATCTTCGGCACGCCCATGCTGTTTGGCATGCCCAAGGAGGTGCAGGACGCGCTGGCCGCCGGCGTACCCTTCCCCAGCCGCCTGGGCAGGCCCGAGGACTACGCCAAGCTGGCGCGCCACATCTTTGAAAACGACATGCTCAACGGCGAGGTGATCCGCCTCGACGGCGCCATCCGCATGGCACCAAAGTAATCACTTTTTAGGAGCACAAAGCGCTTGCCACGTCAGCGTGGCAGGCGCTTTTTAAAGCATGCAACAAAACAAAACGGGCCACGTCTAGCAACGTGACCCGTTTGAAATATTTGGCGGAGTGGACGGGACTCGAACCCGCGACCCCCGGCGTGACAGGCCGGTATTCTAACCGACTGAACTACCACTCCGCGTCGGTGCCGCTTTTATGGCTCTTGCGAGCCCAAGTACGACAAAACTTGGCGACCCTACGGGGATTCGAACCCCGGTACTCACCGTGAAAGGGTGATGTCCTAGGCCTCTAGACGATAGGGTCAAAACCTAGAATTTCTTCGATTTGGTGGAGGTAAACGGGATCGAACCGATGACCTCTTGC
>JAFEES010000572.1 GCA_018240995.1 Pseudomonadota bacterium
TGTCCTCGCCCTTGGCCAGCAGCCGCTTGGCGCGCGCGATCTCCAGGGCGCGCCATGCGTCGGCCTGGCTGTTGAGCTGGCGGATCAGCGGCACCACGGCGCCGGTCTGGCTGGCGGGGCTGCGCAGCTCCATCCAGTGCATGAAGTTCTGCACGCCAGCGTCGATGATGGCCTCGGCCTGGGCCACGGCCGCCTGGCGGTTGGCCTGGGCGGTCTGCACCACGCCGGCCAGGTCGTCCACGGTGTACAGGTAGACGTCGGACAGCTGCTGCACCTCGGGCTCGATGTCGCGCGGCACGGCCAAGTCCACCATGAAGATGGGGCGGTGGCGGCGTTTCTTCAGGGCACGTTCGACGGCGCCCAGGCCGATGATGGGCAGGCTGCTGGCGGTGCAGCTGATCACCGCGTCGTATTCGTGCAGGTGTTCGGGCAGGTCCGCCAGGCGCATCACGTCGCCGCCAAAGCGCGTGGCCAGCTTTTCGCCGCGCTCCAGCGTGCGGTTGGCAATGGTGATTTGCTTCGGGTTCTTGGCCGCAAAATGCGTGCTGCACAGCTCGATCATCTCGCCCGCGCCCACGAACAGCACGCGGATCTTGGACAAGTCCTCGAACAGCTGGCCCGCCAGGCGCACGGCGGCCGCCGCCATGCTGATGCTGTGCGCGCCTATGTCGGTGCTGGTGCGCACCTCCTTGGCCACGGCAAAGCTGCGCTGGAAGAGTTGATTGAGCGTGGTGCCCAGGGCGCCCGCGCCTTCCGCCGCGCGCACCGCGTCCTTCATCTGGCCGAGGATCTGCGCCTCGCCCAGCACCATGGAATCGAGCCCGCTGGCCACGCGGAAGGCGTGGCGCGCCACCAGGCCGCTCTCCAGCGTGTAGGAGTGCGAGCGCAGCAGTGCCGGGCTGACCCCGCCGCTGGCGGCCAGCCAGTCCAGCGTGTGATCGATTGCCGGCTGGTGCGCGGCACAGTAGATCTCGGTGCGGTTGCAGGTGGAGATGATGGCCGTCTCCACCGCCGGGTGGCTGCTGGCGCTGCCCGCCAGCGACTGGCGCAGGCCGTGCAGCGTGGGCGCGATCTGATCGACGGCGAACGCGAAGCGACCCCGCAGATCCAGCGGTGCGGTGTGGTGGTTGATGCCGAGAGCCCAAACTGCCATATCCGCAGATTATAAAATCGACCGCGCAATCAGGCACGCCACGGTACAAATGCTTGATTTGCATCATGTTTGCATGAGTCCCCTGGCCGCCCTGAATCACCTGCTGAACTTTGCCGCACCGGCCCTGGCGCTGGCGTTGCTGCTCGTGTTGGCCAGCCATTTATTCATGCGAAAAATGGCGATAACGCATGGTTGGCTTGTGCCTGTAGCTATCAATTTCGTGGTTGGATGCACGGTGCTGGCGGGCGGCCTGGCATGGTTGGGGCGCGACGGCAAGATGCTTACCTACGCCGCACTGGTGCTGGCCTGCGCCAGCAGCCAGTGGCTGCTGCTGCGCGGCTGGCGTGGCTAGATCCAACGACCGATGCCATCTATGCGTAGGAGCGGCTTCAGCCGCGAATGGCGCTGTTCGCGGCTGAAGCCGCTCCTATAACGTCTTTAACTGAACCGTATTGCGGTTAGATCCGCTCTATCAGCGAGCGCTCCTGCGCCGGGTCGGCCTGGGGCTGGGCGATCATGGTGGTGGCCGGCGGCGATAGGGTCAACCCGGCCTCGCGCAGCGCGTCCAGGATGGCGAACAGCACATCACTGCGCACGCCCGACACCTGGCGTGGGCTGCTGACGTAGCCTATGGCCAAAAAGGTGAGCGTGCCGCCCTGTATGCCTTCCAGGGTGACGGAAGGCGGCGGGTCCTCCAGCACCGCCGCATGTGCGGTGAAGGACTGCAGGATCAGCTCGCGCAGCCGCCGCGCATCGGTGTTCAGGGGCGCCGGCAGGCGCAGCAGCACGCGGCCCTGGGCGCTGCCCAGGGTCACGTTGCGCACGGTCTTGGTGATGAATTCGGAGTTCGGCACGATCACCGTGGAGCGGTCGTTTTGCTGAATTTCGGTGGCGCGCACGTTCACGCGGCGCACGTCGCCCTCGGTGTCGCCCAGCACCACCCAGTCGCCCACCTTCACCGGGCGCTCGGCCAGCAGGATCAGGCCGGAGATGAAGTTCTGCACGATGGCCTGCAGGCCAAAGCCTATGCCCACGGTGAGCGCGCTGGCCACCCAGGCGATGCGCTCCACGCTGATTCCCAGGCCCGCCAGCGCCACGGCCACCACCACCACGGCCCCGGCATAGCCCAGCAGGGTGACGATGGACACGCGCATGCCCGGCTCCAGCGAGGTGTGCGGGAAATAGCGCTCGCTGAGCCAGTGCTTGAACAGGCGTATGCCCAGAAACCCCGCGCAGACCACGGCCAGCGCCGTGAGCAGGGCCTGGGGCGCGAGAGTGATGTCGCCGATCTGCAGGCTGTGGTCCAGGCTGCTGCCGCGGCGAAAGAGCTCGTCCGGGTCGGTGCCCAGGGGTGCCATCAGCGCCACCGCCATGTAGAAGAACAACACCAGGCGCAGTACGCCCGAGACCAGCACCGCGGCCTGATCCAGCAGCTGTGCATCCAGGCCCAGGGTGGCGTGGATATGCGCGCCGAAGCCGCCCTTGGAAGACAGCAGCGCGTCGCACAGGTCGTCGCCCAGCTGCATCAGCAAATAGGTGGCGGCAAACACCACGCCCGACCAGACCATCTGCCGCGCCAGCGTGCCGGCCAGAGCCACGTAGCCCAGGGCCACGGCCAGCACGGCCGCCGCCACGGCCAGGCCGGCGGCTGCCAGGATCAGGCCCAGCCACAGCGGGCGCTGGCCCTGCGCCGCGCCGCCATCTGCGCCCGCTGGCGCCGGCGTGGCGCGCATATGGCCCAGGGCCTTGGCCACCGCCAGCGACAGCAGCAGCGCGAACACGGTGTGCACCAGCACCTCGGCCGACAGGCTGGCGCCGACGATGGCATTCAGGTCGGTCACCAGCGCGCCCAGGGCCGACAGGCCGGCGATCCACCAAGGAAACGGGCTCAGCTGCCGCGCCAGCGCGTCGCCTATGGGCAGCAGGCGCCACGAGCTGCGCCGGCGCGACAGCAGGGCGTGGCCGAGGGCGATCACGAAGCTGGCGTAGAGCACGGCGCGCAGGCTGGCCTGCTGCAGCGCACGCAGCTGGTCGCTGAGCGGCGCCCCCAGCTGCAGCGCGTTCCAGGCCAGCTGTACGGCCGTGCCGACGAGGAAGACATGGGTCAGGATGGCCACGCTGGCCAGCAGCGTGCGCCGCAGCCGCGCCGCCGGCAGGCGCGGTGGCAGGGCGCGCAGCAAGATGCGCTCGGCCAGCCACGGCCCCCCCACGGCCAGCAGCAGCGCCAACGCCAGGTAGCCCCAGAAGGTATTGCGCTGCGGCGACTGCAGCGTGGCGCCGAGGGTGCCAGCCAGATCGGCGCCCAGGGTCTGCAGGCGCGCCAGGTCGCGCGGGGCGGCATTGCGCAGGTTGCGCCAAAAGCTTGCGCCCAGCGGGGAGTCGGCGCGCGTGGTCAGGGCGGCGCGGAACTGCGCGCGCCGCTGGCGCACCAGGTCGGCGCTGCGCTGCTCGGCATCCACGGCGACCAGGCGCGCCAGCTTGAGCTCGGAGTCTATGGCGCTGCGCTGCTGGGTCAGCAGGCGGCGCTGCTGCGCCACATCGGGCGCATCGGCGGGCGCGCCGTTGCCGGGTGCCGGGCCCAGGCCATCGAGGCGCTTGTCGAGCTCCGCCAGCTCGGTGCTGCGCCGGGCAATCACGCGCTCCGCCGCCTGGCCTATGGCGTTGATGTCGGCCAGCAGCCGGCGCCCATCGTCGGACTCGCCCGGCTTGGGCGGTATGGCGTCCAGCTGCTTGCGCAGCGCATCCACCTGGGGCAGCGGCGTGCCGTCGTCGCCGGTTTTGTCGGCCGCGGCGACGGGCGCGGCGCTGCTGCCCGGCGCGCGCCCCTGGGCCAGCGCGGCCTGGGTGCCCAGGGCCAGCAGCCAGGCCAGCAGCAGCCAGCCGAGCAGCCGCCCCAGGGGCCGGGGTGCGTGGGCAGACTGCGTGCGGGTCGGGCGGTGGCGGGGGCTGCGGTTCATGGGCGGCATTGTCCGCCGTCCGCCAGCTGCTTCAGGCCGCGGCCGGGCTGAACAAGTCCACGCGGTCGGTGATGATGCCGTCGGTGCCCAGGGCGATCAGGCGCTCGGCGGCCCATTCGTCGTTCACGGTGTAGCTCAGGGCGCGCAGGCCGGCGCCATGCACGCGCGCCACCAGGGCCGCGTCCCACAGCGCGTGGTTCAGCACCATGGCCTGGCAGCCCAGATCCACGGCGGTCTGCAGATCCGCGGCACCATCGGCCAGCTTGTCCAGCAGCAGGCCGCGCGGCAGCTGTGGCGCGCTGGCGCGCGCACCTTCCAGTGCCGCGGTTTTGAAGGAGGTCAGAAACGGCGGGATGGCGCTGGCGGGCCAGATGCGCGCCAGCAGCGCGCCCACGGCGCGGCCCGTGGCCTCTTCCTGGCCCGGGTTGGGCTTGATCTCCACGTTCAGGTGGTAGCCGTTGGCCAGGCAGTAGCGGGCCAGCGCCTGCAGCGTGGGGATGCCTTCGCCGGCGTAGGCGCGCGAATGCCAGCCGCCTGCGTCCAGCTGCGCCAGCTCGCCCAGGCTGCGTTCGCCGGCCGGGCCGTGGCCGTTGGTGGTGCGCGAAAGCGTCGCGTCATGCAGCAGGAACAGCACGCCGTCGCGGGACAGCTTGGCGTCGCACTCGAACATGCGATAGCCGTGCCGGGCGCCGAGGCGAAAGGCGGCCAGGGTGTTCTCGGGCGCCAGCTTGCCGGCGCCGCGGTGGGCAATCCAGCGTGGGTAGGGCCAAGGGGGGAGTTGCGCGCCTGTCATGGGGTGATCCGCTTCTGGGTCTGTGCGTCGAACCAGTGCAGGCGGTCTGCGCGCGGGGTGATGCGCGCCGTCTCGCCCGGGCGCGGATAGGCATGACCTTCCTCGACGCGCACCGTCACCTCCTCGCCGCCCACCTTGCCGTACAACAGGCGCTCCGCGCCCAGCAGCTCCACGGTCTCGACCTTGAACTCCCAGCCGCCGGCGTCGCCCAGGTCGATATGCTCGGGACGAATGCCCAGGATGCGGCCGGCCTGGCCGCCGGGCGCGTTGTTCAGCAGGTTCATCGGCGGCGAGCCAATGAAACCCGCGACGAAGGTCGAGGCCGGCTGGTGGTAGACCTCTTCGGGCGTGCCGAACTGCTCCACGTTGCCGGCGTTCATGACGATCATGCGCTGCGCCAGCGTCATGGCCTCGACCTGGTCGTGCGTCACGAACAGGCTGGTGATGCCGAGCTCGGCGTGCAGCTTCTGGATCTCGATGCGTGTCTGGCCGCGCAGCTTGGCGTCCAGGTTGGACAGCGGTTCGTCGAACAGGAACACCTGCGGCTGGCGCACGATGGCGCGGCCCATGGCCACGCGCTGGCGCTGGCCGCCCGAGAGCTGGCGCGGCTTGCGCTCCAGCAGGTGCGACAGCTCCAGAATCTTGGCGGCCTTGTCCACGCGCCGGCGGATTTCGTCCTGCGGCACCTTGGCGAGCTTCAGGCCGTAGGCCATGTTCTCGTAGTTGCTCATGTGCGGGTAGAGCGCGTAGTTCTGGAACACCATGGCGATGTTGCGCTTGGCGGGCTCCAGGCTGTTGACCAGCTTGCCGCCAATGAAGAGCTCGCCGCCGGTGATCTCTTCCAGCCCGGCGATCATGCGCAGCAGCGTGGACTTGCCGCAGCCCGAGGGGCCGACGAGGACGATGAATTCGCCGTCCTGGATCTCGGCGTTGACGCCATGGATGACGGGCACGGCGCTCTTGCCCGTGCCGTAGCGCTTGACGATGTTCTTGAGGGAGATGGAGGACATGGGGTGCGTTGAGCGTTGAGCGTTGAGCGTTGAGCGTTGGGCGCTGAACGCAAAACGCTCAACGCACAACGCGGATGAGTTATTTCTCGGTATCGACCAGGCCCTTCACGAACCACTTCTGCATCAGGATCACCACCAGCGTCGGCGGCAGCATGGCCAGGATGGCGGTGGCCATGACGATGTTCCAGTCCACGGCGGCTTCGCCGCCGGCCAGCATGCGCTTGATGCCTATGACCACGGGGTACATGTCCTCGCTGGTGGTCATAAGCAGCGGCCACAGGTACTGGTTCCAGCCGTAGATGAACTGGATCACGAACAGCGCCGCGATCGAGGTGCGCGACAGCGGCACCAGGATGTCGATGAAAAAGCGCATCGGCCCGGCGCCGTCTATGCGCGCGGCCTCCACCAGTTCGTCGGGCACGGTAAGAAAGAACTGGCGGAACAGGAACGTGGCCGTGGCCGAGGCAATCAGCGGCAGTGACAGGCCGGCGTAGCTGTTGAGCAGGCCCAGGTCGGCCACCACCTTGTAGGTTGGCAGTATGCGCACCTCCACCGGCAGCATTAGCGTGATGAAGATGGCCCAAAAGCAGATCATCTTGAACGGAAAGCGGAAGTAGACGATGGCAAAGGCCGAGAGCAGCGAGATGGCGATCTTGCCCAGCGTGATGCTGATGGCGACCACGAAGCTCACCCACATCATGTGCACCACGTTGGTGTTGGAGCCCAGCTTGCCCGAGCCTATGAGCGCGTCGCGGTAGTTCTCCCACATATGGCTGCCGGGCAAGAGCGGCATGGGCGATTGCACGATGGCCTCGGCCGTGTGCGTGCTGGCGATGAGCGCCAGGTATAGCGGAAAGGCGACGACGGCCACGCCCAGCACGAGCACGGCGTGGGACAGGAAAGTCAGCCAGGGATTGCGGTCGACCATGTCAGTTCTCCACGATGCCGCGCATTACCCACATCGCATGAAACCCGGGCGCCACGCTCGCACCTGCGCCGTCATTCCCGCGCAGGCGGGAATCCAGGAGCGTTGGCGGGGGGCACTGGATCCCCGCCTGCGCGGGGATGACGATGGCAAGGGCTGAGGTGCGGACAAGCTGTTTCATCTAGTACTGCACTTTCTTTTCCACGTAGCGGAACTGGATCACGGTGAGTACCACGACGATGGCCATTAGCACCACCGACTGCGCGGCCGAGCCGCCCAGGTCCAGCGCCTTGAAGCCGTCCAGGTAGACCTTGTAGACCAGGATGGAGGTGGACTGCCCCGGCCCGCCCTGCGTGGCAGCGTCAATGATGCCGAAGGTGTCGAAGAAGGCGTAGACGATGTTGATCACCAGCAGGAAGAAGGTGGTGGGCGACAAGAGCGGCAGCTGGATGTTCCAAAAACGCCGCCAGGGCCCGGCGCCGTCGATGGAGGCGGCCTCGATCAGCGCCTTGGGTATCGACTGCAGGCCGGCCAGGAAGAACAGGAAGTTGTAGGAAACCTGCTTCCACACCGAGGCCAGCACGATCAGCGTCATGGCCTGGTTCTCGTTCATCAGGTAGTTCCAGGTGTAGCCCAGCCGGCCCAGGTAGTAGGTCACGACGCCTATCGAGGGCGAGAACAGGAACACCCACAGCACGCCGGCAATCACTGGCGCCACGGCGTAGGGCACGATGAGCAGGGTCTTGTAGACAAAGGCGAAGCGCACGATGCGGTCGGCGTAGATCGCCAGGGCCAGCGACACCGCAATGCCAATGCCCGCCACCAGCACCGAGAACAGCGCCGTGCGCTGGAACGAGCCCAGGTAGTCGGGGTTGGTGAACAGCTGGCGGAAGTTGTCCAGCCCCACCCATTCACGGCTCATGCCGAAGGCGTCCTCGACCTGGAAGGACTGCAGCACGGCCTGGCCTGCGGGCAGGAAGAAGAAGACGCCGATGATGGCCAGCTGTGGCGCGATCAGCACCCAGGGCAGCCAGGCGGAGCGAAAGAGGACGCGTTTTTCCATGATGACTCGCAAGCGGCACAAGCGCCGGCCCGGATGTGCGGGCCAGCGGTTTGTGGCGCGGATTTACTTCTTGTACGACTTCTCGAAGCGTTCCAGCAGTTCATTGCCGCGGCTGACGATGGCGTCCAGCGCCGCCTTGCCCGTCTTCTTGCCCGACCAGACCTGCTCCAGTTCCTCGTCCTCTATGGTGCGGATCTGCAGGTAGTTGCCCAGGCGAATACCGCGCGAGTTGTCGGTCACCTTGCGGATCATCTGGTTCACGGCCACGTCGGTGCCGGGGTTCTTTTGGTAGAAGCCCGATTTGTCGGTGAGCTCGAACGCCGCCATGGTGATCGGCAGGTAGCCCGTGCGCTGGTGGCTGGCGGCCTGCACCTTGGTCTGCGACAGGAACTCGAAGAACCTGGCCACGCCCTTGTACTCCTCGGGCTTCTTGCCGGACATGACCCACAGCGAGGCGCCGCCGATGATGGTGTTTTGCGGCGCGCCCTTCACGTCGGGGTAGTAGGGCAGGGGGGCGATGCCGTGGGCGAATTTGGCATTCTTGGCCACGTCGCCGTAATAGCCCGACGAGGTTTGGATCATGGCGCATTCACCCGACGTGAACGATGCCTGTGCGTCCGAGTTGCGCCCCTTGTAGACGAACTCACCATTCTTCGCGGCCTGCGCCAGGTTGTCGATATGGCGTATATGCAGCGGCGAGTTGATCTTCAGGCGCGCCTTGTAGCCGTCGGCGGCCAGTCCGTTCTTGTGCGTGGCGTATTCCACGTTGTGCCAGGCAGAGAACGACTCAAGCTGCGTCCAGCCCTGCCAGGCCAGCGTCATCGGGCAGCTGTGGCCGCTGGCCTTGAGCTTCTTGGCGGCCTCGAAGACCTCGGGCCAGGTGGTGGGCAGCTTGTCGGGGTTCAGGCCGGCCTTCTTGAAGGCGTCCTTGTTGTAGTAGGCCACCGTGGTTGAGCTGTTGAAGGGAAAGCTCAGCATCTGCCCGTCCGGTGCGGTGTAGTAGGCGGCCACGGCGGGGATGTAGCCGGCGGGGTTGAAGTCCGCGCCCGCATCCTTCATGACCTTGGCCACGGGGATGGTGGCGCCCTTGCTGGCCATCATGGTGGCCGTGCCGACTTCGAACACCTGCAGGATATGCGGCGAGTTGCCGGCGCGGAACGAGGCCACGGCCGCCGTCATGCTTTCAGGGTAGGAACCCTTGTAGGTTGGAATGACCTTGTATTCCTTCTGGCTTTCGTTGAACTGCTTGGCCAGGTCGTTGACCCACTCGTTGTTCACGGCGGTCATGGAATGCCACCACTGGATCTCGGTCTGTGCCTGTGCGCTGACGCCGCAGGCGACGATGGCGGTGGCCAGGGCCAGTTGTTTCAATTGCATGAAGGACTCCTCTATAGATGTTGTGTGCACAAGCCGCGCAGGCTAGCAGCGCGGCGTGACCGTTTGGTGGCGCAAGCAGGGGCGTTTTCGCACAAGTGCCGCCTCGACTACAAGCGGTAAAACCCGTTTCCCGCAAGCACGCAGGGGGCGATTGTGACCAATTGCGGCCCCCGCCGCGGCGAGTCTGGCGCAGTTTGTGCGCCTCGGCCATCATGGCGTAGGCAATAGCGCTGCATGCGCTAAGGTTTTGTGCATTGCAGCATGCTTGCATGTCCTGTCACCACTTCCGGGGAACCGACCGATGCCCAAGACATCGCTGGACAAAAGCAAGATCCGATTCCTGTTGCTCGAGGGCATACACGACAGTGCCCAGCAGGTGCTGCGTGCGGCCGGCTATACCCAGATCGAGGCGCTGCCCGGCGCTCTGGAGGGCGAGGCCCTGCAGCGCAAGATCGCCGACGCGCATTTCATAGGCATACGCTCGCGCACGCAGCTGACGGCCGAGGTGCTGGCCCACGCGCACAAGCTGGTGGCCATTGGCTGCTTTTGCATTGGCACCAACCAGGTGGATCTGGACGCGGCGCGCGAACGCGGCATAGCGGTGTTCAACGCGCCGTATTCCAATACCCGCTCGGTGGCCGAGCTGGTGCTGGCCGAGGCCGTGCTGCTGCTGCGCGGCATTCCCGCCAGGAACGCCGCCGCGCACCGCGGTGGCTGGCTCAAGAGCGCCGACAACGCCTTCGAGGCGCGCGGCAAGACGCTGGGCATCGTGGGCTATGGGGCGATAGGCTCGCAGCTGTCGGTGCTGGCCGAGAGCCTGGGCATGCAGGTCATCTTTCACGACGTGGTCAACAAGCTGCCGCTGGGCAATGCGCGCCAGGCGGCGGGGCTGCAAGACCTGCTGGCGCGCAGCGACATCGTGAGCCTGCATGTGCCCGAGCTGCCCTCGACGCTGTGGATGATGGGGGCCGAACAGATTGCCGCGATGAAGCCGGGTGCCGTCCTCATCAACGCCTCGCGCGGCACGGTGGTGGAGATAGAGCCGCTGGCCGCAGCCCTGCGCGCGGGCAAGCTGCTGGGCGCGGCGGTGGACGTGTTCCCCACCGAGCCCAAGAGCAACAAGGACGAGTTCGTCTCCTCCCTGCGCGGGCTGGGCAACGTCATCCTCACCCCCCACATCGGCGGCTCCACGCAGGAGGCGCAGGCCAACATCGGCCTGGAGGTGGCGGAAAAGCTGGTGAAATACAGCGACAACGGCACCAGCACCACCTCCGTCAACTTTCCCGAGGTGGCGCTGCCCGCGCACCCGGGCAAGCACCGCATACTGCACATCCACCGCAACCAGCCGGGCGTGCTCTCCGCCATCAACCAGGTGTTTGCGCAGCTGCACATCAATATTGCCGCGCAATACCTGCAGACCAGCGACAGGCTGGGCTACGTGGTGATAGACCTGGACGCGGCTTCGTCCGTGCAGGCGCTGGAAAGGCTGGCCCAGGTGGATGGCACGCTGCGCTGCCGCGTGCTCTTTTAGAATTACCGTCCCCCCGAGGCCCCGGGGCGCACAGCTTGGCGCCCCTCCCAGGTAAATCTCTCCATGAATGCTCCGATAGCGCTGGCTGCGCTGCAGGCGCAGGGCACAGAGCCCGTGCGCCTGCGCGAAATTCCGTACAACTACACCTCGTTTTCAGACCGCGAGATCGTCATCCGCCTGCTTGGCGCCGATGCTTGGGGCGTGCTCGACCAGCTGCGCCGCGAACGGCGCACCGGCCGCTCGGCGCGCATGCTCTACGAGGTGCTGGGCGACATCTGGGCGGTGCAGCGCAACCCCTACCTGCAAGACGACCTGGTGCACAACCGCGAGCGGCGCAAGATGCTGGTGGATGCCATGCAGCACCGCATGGGAGAAATAGAAAAGCGCCGCACGCCGCAGGAGGACGCAGAGCGCGACCGCCGCGTGGGCCAGCTGGTGGCGGCCGCCAACCGCGCCATTGCCGAGTTTGACGCCACCTTGGTGGAGGTGGCCGCCCTGCGCAAGCAGGTGCAAAAGCGCCTGGCGCGCCACACCGCCCGCGACAACATCAAGTTCGACGGCCTGTCGCGCGTGTCCCATGTGACGGACGCCACCGACTGGCGCGTGGAGTTTCCCTTCGTCGTGCTCACGCCCGACACTGAAGGAGAGATGGCCGCGCTGGTGGCCGCCTGCATCGAGCTCGAACTCACCATCATCCCGCGTGGCGGCGGCACCGGCTACACCGGCGGCGCCATTCCGCTGACCTGGCGCAGCGCCGTCATCAACACCGAAAAGCTCGAGGCCATGAGCGCGGTGGAGATGCGCCGATTGCCCGGCCTGGACATGGACGTGCCCACGGTGTGGAGCGAGGCCGGCGTGGTCACGCAGCGCGTGGCCGATGCGGCCGAGGCCGCGGGCTATGTGTTCGCCGTCGATCCGACCTCGATCGAGGCCAGCTGCATAGGCGGCAACATCGCCATGAACGCCGGCGGCAAGAAGGCCGTGCTGTGGGGCACGGCGCTCGATAACCTGGCCAGCTGGCGCATGGTGACGCCCAACGCCGAGTGGCTGGAAGTCACGCGCATCAACCACAACCTGGGCAAGATCCACGACGCTGAAGTTGCCAGCTTTGAGCTGCAGTATTTCCAGGCCGACGGCAAGACCCCTGTCCGCAGCGAGCGCCTGGACATCCCCGGCAAGACCTTTCGCAAGGAGGGCCTGGGCAAGGATGTGACGGACAAGTTCCTCAGCGGCCTGCCGGGCGTGCAAAAAGAGGGCACGGACGGCCTTATCACCAGCGCACGCTGGATCGTGCACCGCATGCCGGCGCACACGCGCACCGTGTGCCTGGAGTTTTTCGGCTCGGCAAAACTCGCCGTGCCCAGCATCGTGGAGATCAAGGACTTCATGTTTGCCGAGCAGAAACGCAGTGGCGTCCTGCTCGCCGGCCTGGAGCACCTGGACGACCGCTATCTGAAGGCCGTGGGCTACGCCACCAAATCCAAGAAGGGCGGCGGCAAATTACCGAAGATGGTGCTGATCGGCGACATCGTTGGCGACGACCAGGACGCCGTGGCGCGCGCGGCCGCCGAGGTGGTGCGCATCGCCAACTCACGTGACGGCGAGGGCTTCACCGCGGTCAGCAGCGAGGCGCGCAAGAAGTTCTGGCTCGATCGCAAGCGCACGGCGGCCATCTCCAGGCACACCAACGCCTTCAAGATCAACGAGGACGTGGTGATACCGCTGCCGCGCATGGCCGAATACACCGACGGCATAGAGCGCATCAACATCGAGCTTTCCCTGCGCAACAAGCTGGCGCTGTGCGATGCGCTGCAAGATTTTTTTGCGCGCAGCGACCTGCCTTTGACCCAGCAGGGCGATGCCCAGGGCATTGGCGCCGACGTCATCCTGGGCGACCGCGTGGCGCAGGCGCAAGGCCTGGTGGCCGAGGTGCGCACGCTGTGGCAGGGCTGGCTGGACAACGTGGCCCAGCTCTTTCCCCAGCTGCAGGATCATTCGCTGCGCGCCAGCTGGAAGAGCCAGCTGCGCCAGCCGCTGGCCGACATCTTCACCGGCGCGGCCTTCGAGCCTATCTTGAAACAAGCCTCCGCCATCCATCAAAAGGTGCTCAAGGGCCGCGTCTGGGTGGCGCTGCACATGCACGCCGGCGACGGCAATGTACACACCAACATCCCCGTGAACAGCGACGACTACGAGATGCTGCAGACCGCGCACGAGGCCGTGGCGCGCATCATGCAGCTGGCGCGCAGCCTGGATGGCGTGATCTCGGGCGAGCATGGCATTGGCATCACCAAGTTGGAGTTCCTCACCGATGCGGAACTGGCCCCGTTCGCCGAATACAAGCGCAAGGTCGATCCGCAAGGGCGCTTCAACTGGGGCAAGCTGCTACGCAATCAAGAGCTGCTTGCGCAGTACCCGCAAGGGCAACAGGCTGATATTGCCCAAGAAAAATCGCGCACATCGCTGCGCTACGCCGACCTGACCAACGCCTACACGCCCAGCTTCGGCCTGATGGGCTACGAGTCGCTGATCATGCAGCAAAGCGACATTGGCGCCATCGTCGCCAGCGTCAAGGACTGCCTGCGCTGTGGCAAGTGCAAGCCGGTGTGCTCCACCCATGTGCCGCGTGCCAACCTGCTGTACAGCCCGCGCAACAAGATCCTGGCCACGTCGCTGCTGGCCGAGGCCTTTTTGTACGAGGAGCAGACGCGCCGCGGCATCTCCAGCCACCACTGGCAGGAATTTGAAGACGTGGCGGATCACTGCACCATCTGCCACAAGTGCTTCAACCCCTGCCCGGTGAAGATCGACTTTGGCGACGTCACCATGGCCATGCGCAGCCTGCTGGTGAAGATGGACAAGAAGAGCTGGCGCCCCGGCAACAAGCTGGCCATGGCCATGCTCAACGCCACCAGCCCCGGCACCATCAACGTGCTGCGCGCGGGCATGGTCAACGTCGGCTTCAAGGCCCAGCGCCTGGCAGTGGACGCGCTGCGCGCCGTGAGCCGCCCGCAGACCGCGCATCCACCCGCCACCGTGGGCACCGCGCCCATCAAGGAGCAGGTGATCCACTTCGTCAACAAGAAGCTGCCCGGCGGCCTGCCGACGAAGACCGCGCGCGCGCTGCTGGACATAGAGAACAAGGACTACGTGCCCATCATCCGCAACCCGCAGACCAGCGCCGACAGCGAGGCGGTGTTCTACTTCCCCGGCTGCGGTTCGGAGCGGCTGTTTTCCCAGGTGGGCCTGGCCACGCAGGCCATGCTCTGGCATGCCGGCGTGCAAACCGTGCTGCCGCCTGGTTACCTGTGCTGCGGCTACCCGCAGCGCGGCAACGGCCTGCAGGACAAGGCCGAGAAGATGATCACCGACAACCGCGTGCTGTTCCACCGCGTGGCGACGACGCTGAACTACCTGGACATCAAGACCGTGGTCGTGTCCTGTGGCACCTGCTACGACCAGCTGCAGGGCTACGAATTCGACAAAATCTTCCCCGGCAGCCGCATCGTGGACATCCACGAATACCTGCTGGAAAAGGGCATCACGCTGCCGGCGGGCCAGGGCGGCTACCTGTACCACGAGCCCTGCCACAACCCGATGAAGCAGGGCGACTCCATGGCCACGGTGCGCGCGCTGGTGGGCGACAAGGTCTTGAAGAGCGAGCGCTGCTGCGGCGAATCGGGCACGCTGGGCGTGTCGCGCCCCGACATTTCGACCCAGGTGCGCTTCAGAAAGACCGAGGAAGTCAGGAAGGGCGAGGCCGCCTTGCGCGCCAGCGGCGCCGTCGGCGCGCAGGACAACATCAAAATTTTGACCAGCTGCCCCAGCTGCCTGCAGGGCATCTCGCGCTACGAGAACGACCTGCAGACGGGTCTGCTGGAGGCCGACTACATCGTCATCGAGATGGCCCGGCAAATCCTGGGCGAGAACTGGCTGCCCGACTACGTGGCGAGCGCAAATGCCGGCGGTATCGAGCGGGTGTTGGTATGAGCTACAAGTCCTGTGCGCTGTGTGACACCGACGGCGGCGAGCTGGTCTGGCGCGGCGCATGCTTGCGCGTGATCCGTGCCGATGAAGCAGGTTTCCCGGCCTTCTACCGCGTCATCTGGAACGCGCATGTGGCGGAGTTTTCCGACCTGAGCGCGGCCGACCGCCAGCATTGCATGGATGCCGTGGCCCTGGTCGAGCAGGTATTGCGCGAGCAGCTCGCGCCCACCAAGATCAACCTGGCCGCCCTGGGCAACATGGTGCCCCACCTGCACTGGCATGTGATTGCGCGCTTTGACTGGGACAGCCACTTTCCCGCGCCGGTGTGGGCGAGCGCGCAGCGCGAACGCGTGGCAGCGAACGAGCGGGAGCTGATCCGCCGTTTGCCCGCGCTCAACGCGGTGCTGTGCCAGCGACTGGATCGATCACTGCAAAAAAAATAGCTGCCAACAGTTGCTGGATATTGGTTGGTGGCTATTTTCCAAGACGGCGGCATTCTTCAGCCACACTGGTAACAGCATCGTCATCCCCGCCTTCGTGGGCATGACGGTACTTTCTGAGGCCTGCGCCGCATCAGGCCGTTTTTAGTCCAACGTAACGCCCGAGAGCCTGACCAGCGCCTCCCACTTGGGCATGTCGCGCTTGTAGTCGGCCAGAAAATTCTGCGGGCCGGAGTCGGGCACCATGCCATAGCCCATGCCCTCGATGCGCTCCTTCATGGCCGGGTCGGTGACGGCCTTGCGGATCTCGGCCGCCAGCAGTTCCTGGATTTCCATCGGCGTCTTGGCCGGCACGGCCATGCCCAGCCAGCCCACGAGCTCGAAGGCATCGCCCTCCAGGCCGGCTTCGGGCAGCGTGGGCAGGTTGGGCATGGAGGGCAGGCGTCGGGTTCCCTGCACGCCTATGGCCTTGAGCCTGCCCGCCTCCACATGCTGCTTGATGTTGAAGGCACTGGCCCAGGTCATGTGGATCTGGCCGCCGAGCAGGTCCTGCACGCAGGGTGCCTCGCCCTTGTAGGCCACATGCGTCATGCCGCCATCGGTAATGTGGTTCAGGTAAGCCCCGGTCAGGTGTGGAGACGAGCCCTGGCCATAGGAGCCATACGACAGCTTGTTGCGATGGGCCTTGATGTAGGCCATCAGCTCCGTGCCATTCTTTACCGGCAGGCTGGGGTGCACCACCAGGATCGTGTAGCCATCGGCGGCCTTGTAGACCATGGACAGGTCGCGCAGCGGGTTGTAGGGCAGCTTGGTATAGAGGAACTGGTTGATCAGCAAGGCGGTGCTGATGTTGAAGTTCAGCGTGTAGCCATCGGGCGCGGCCTTGGCCACGGCGTCCGTGCCTATGATGCCGCCGGCACCCGGCTTGTTGTCTATGACGAAGGGCTGGCCCAGCGATTCGCTGAGCTTTTGCGCTATGGCGCGCCCCAGCGTGTCCGTGCCGCCACCGGGTGCGAATGGCACTACCACGCGCACCGGGCGATTCGGGTACTTGCCCTGGGCGCGCACGATGGCGGGAAGGCCGAGCAGGGCAGCGCCCAGGGTCTGAAACTGGCGGCGGGTCAGTGGTGTCATGGTGCTGGGTTGGATGGGGTTGCAGATGCGAGCGTCGGGAAGGCCTTGGGCTTTCAGGGCTGCATCTTTGGCGCGGCGCGGTCTTGGGTTCAGAGGGAAAACCCCGCTGTGCCCGCCGCCGTGGGTATGGCCGGGGGGGCGCCGCAATGCCGTCGGGCCCAGCATTCGTGCGGGTAAGGCGATCAGGGAGACAATACGCGGTACCCGGCGGGCCAGTAGGCGGCCCGCATCGTTCACAGGTAGACCATGGCAGGCTTGAGCCCAGACACCCCCACCCCCCAATCCATCACCTTGCACGAAAAGTCCCGCGTGCTGGAGCTGGCGTTCGCCGACGGCGCGCGGTTTCGCATTCCGCTGGAGCTGCTGCGCGTGTGCTCGCCCTCGGCCGAGGTCATGGGCCATGGCCCTGGCCAAGAGGTGCTGCAGACCGGCAAGCGCGACGTGAGCCTGGTGGATTTGCAGCCCGTGGGCAACTACGCCATACAGCCGAGTTTTTCCGACGGGCACAACAGCGGCATCTACACCTGGGCCTATCTGTACGAGCTGGGGCGCGACCAGGATGCGCTCTGGCAGCGCTACCTGCAGCGCCTGCGCGACGCCGGGCTGGATCGCGACGCACCCATGGCCGCGAAGGGGCAGAAATCAGGTTGCTCCGGCCATTGATGCTATCCTATCAATAGCTGCATACGCTTTTTCCATAAGCGTTGCATACATTTTCTGTTTTTTACGACACATGCCCCAGGCCAGTACGGGGTTGTCGCTGCACCCGGGCGGCCCCGCCCCTAGGATTGAATGCCATGAGCTCCACGCATTTCGGCTTTGAAACCGTCGATGAAAAAGACAAGGCGCGCCATGTGCGCGGCGTGTTCGACTCGGTCGCGCCCAGGTACGACCTGATGAACGACCTGATGTCGGCCGGCCTGCACCGCGCCTGGAAGGCCTACACCGTGATGGTGGCCAACCTGCGCGAGGGCGACCAGGTGCTGGACATTGCCGGCGGTACGGGCGACCTGTCGCTGGCGTTCTCCAAGAAGGTGGGCAGCACCGGCCGCGTGGTGCACACCGACATCAACGAAGCCATGCTGCGCGTGGGCCGCGACCGCCTCATCAACCTGGGCGTGGTGCTGCCCACGCTGGTGTGCGACGCCGAAGCCCTGCCGTTTCCTGATAGCCATTTCGACCTGGTCAGCGTGGCCTTCGGGCTGCGCAACATGACGCACAAGGACGCCGCACTCAGGGAAATGTGCCGCGTGCTGAAGCCCCGCGGGCGCCTGCTGGTGCTGGAGTTCTCCAAGGTGGCCAAGCCCCTCGAGAAGGCCTACGACTGGTATTCCTTCCAAGTGCTGCCGCGCCTGGGCAAGCTGGTGGCCGGCGATGACGCGAGCTACCGCTATCTGGCCGAGTCGATCCGCATGCACCCGGGGCAGGAGGAGCTGAAAACCCTTATGCAGCAAAGTGGTTTTGGCCATGTGGATTACCACAATATGACGGGCGGTATTGCGGCCTTACATGTTGGAATCAAATGTTGAAGCACAATCGATTCTTGAAAACTATTAATTCTTTGGAGTAAACGCCATGAAACTGTGGTCAATGGTCTTGGTCGCCATGTTGGCGGTCGTGCATCTGGATGCCGATGCCCGTCGCATGGGCGGCGGCCGATCCATAGGCAAGCAGTCCAGCAACGTGACGCAACGTCAGCAGCAGGCCACGCCGCCGGCCGCGCCCGCGGCGCCGGCACAGCAAAACGCGGCCAACAATGCCGCGCCCAAACCCGCCGCCGCGCCGAACACGCCGGCCGCTGCGCCCAAGAAGCCCTGGGGCGCCATGCTCGGCGGCTTGGCCGCGGGCCTTGGCCTGGCCTGGCTGGCCCATTCCCTGGGCCTGGGGGCGGGCTTTGGCAACATTCTCTTGATCGCGCTGCTGGCCATGGTGGCCGTCGTCGTCATCCGCATGGTGATGCGCTCGCGCAAGCCAGCGGTGGCGGCGGGCGCGCCCTTCGCCTTCCAGGGCGCCGGTGCGCCGGCGCCGGCCGAGGTGCATATGCCACCCCAGTACAACCCCGAGAAGGTCGGCAACGACGCCTCGGCGCGCCCCTGGGAGCAGTTTTCCGCCGGCCCACAACCGGCCGAGGGCGGCAGCATGATCGGCTCGGCCCTGGCCGGCTCGCAGAACTGGGGCGTACCCGCCGACTTCGACACCGAGGGCTTCCTCACGGCCGCCAAGCGCAACTTCACCACGCTGCAGTCGGCCTGGGACAAGTCCGACATCGCCACCTTGCGCTCCATGATGACCGACGGCATGCTCGACGAGATCCGCTCGCAACTCACCGAGCGCGAGGCGCAGCGCAGCGCCGAGCACCCGAACCACACCGAGGTGGTGATGCTGGAGGCGCAACTGCTGGGCATCGAGGACCTGGGCGATGCCTATATGGCCAGCGTGGAGTTCTCCGGCATGATCCGCGAAGAGCCCTCGGCCGGCCCCAGCCCCTTCCGCGAGGTCTGGAACATGACCAAGCCCAAGAGCGGCAGCAGCGGCTGGCTGGTAGCGGGCCTGCAGGCGCTGCAATAGGCGCCGCGGCGCGCGTGGCAAAAAAGCCGCGGCGCCGAATAATCAGATAATCGGGGGCTATGGCAACACAGTCCCCTTTTTCTTTTCTGGACGGGCTACTGCAGCGCGTCCTGACCGGCCCGCAGCCGCCCGCATGGCTGGTGCATGAGCTGCAGCACCGCCTGGTGCTGTTCCTGAACCATGTGCTGATGCAGGAAAGAGAGGCCATGGAGCGCCTGACGCGCCAGCGCGGGCGCGTGGCGCTGGTGCAGTGGCGCGTCTTCAGCATGGCGCTGCAGGTCACGCCCGCGGGGCTGCTAGACCTTGCGCCGCAGGGCG
Source organism: Pseudomonadota bacterium (assembly GCA_018240995.1). Classification (GTDB taxonomy): domain Bacteria; phylum Pseudomonadota; class Gammaproteobacteria; order Burkholderiales; family Burkholderiaceae_C; genus Alicycliphilus. Next base: position 19,257 of record JAFEES010000572.1, read on the forward strand.
TTGCACCGGATTTGCGCGTGGAAGTGGTCGAGCACTCTCCCCTGACGCTGGCCACGGGCGCGCTGCGCGGCGACAAGCCCGGCATTCGCATCGAGGGCGACGTGCAGCTGGCTGCTGACATCAACTGGCTCGTAGACCATGTGCGCTGGGACGTGGAGGAAGACCTGGCGCGCGTCATCGGCGATGCCCCGGCACGCGCCGTGGCCGCGCTGGCCCAGCGTGCCGCGGCGGCGCTGCGCGGCTTCGTGGGCGCTCGCATGGCGGCGCATGGCGGCGACGCGGAACATATGCGTCTATGAGCCGCCTGTTTCGGGGCTTCACCATCTGCTGGGTGGTGCTGCGCTATGGGCTGGACGAACTGGTGCTGTCCAGCTTCCAGCACCCCTGGCTGCGCACGCTTACGCGCGTCATCACCATAGGCCGCAGGCTGGATGCGCCGCGCGGCCAGCGCCTGCGCGAGGCGCTGGAGAGCCTGGGGCCGATCTTCGTGAAGTTCGGGCAGGTGCTGTCCACCCGGCGCGACCTGATGCCGCCCGACATTGCCGACGAGCTGGCGCTGCTGCAAGATCGCGTGCCGCCGTTCGACCCCGACATCGCCATTGCCACCATAGAGCGCTCGTTTCGCCGTCCGCTGGGCGAGATCTTCGTCTCGTTCGAGCGCGAGCCGGTGGCCAGCGCCTCCATCGCCCAGGTGCACTTTGCCGTGATCCGCGACCGCGGCGGGCGCGAGCGCGACGTGGCCGTGAAGGTGCTGCGCCCGAACATGCTGCCGGTGATCGACAAGGACCTGGCGCTGATGCGCATGATGGCCGGCTGGGTGGAGAGCCTGTCGGCCGACGGCAAGCGCCTGAAGCCGCGCGAGGTGGTGGCCGAGTTCGACAACTACCTGCACGACGAGCTGGATCTGGTGCGCGAGGCCGCCAACGCCGCCCAGCTGCGCCGCAACATGGAGGGGCTGGACCTGGTGCTCATTCCCGAGGTGTTCTGGGACTTCTGCCATGCCGACGTGGCCGTGCTGGAGCGCATGAACGGCCTGCCCATCAGCCAGGTCGATCGCCTGCGCGCGGCCGGCGTGGACATCCCCAAGCTGGCGCGCGACGGCGTGACCATCTTCTTCACCCAGGTGTTCCGCGACGGCTTCTTCCATGCCGACATGCACCCGGGCAACATCCAGGTCAGCCTCGACCCGCACAGCTTTGGCCGCTACATCTCGCTGGACTTCGGCATCGTGGGCACGCTGACCGAGTTCGACAAGGAATACCTGGCGCAGAACTTCACGGCCTTTTTCAGGCGCGACTACAAGCGCGTGGCCGAGCTGCACATAGAAAGCGGCTGGGTGCCCGCCAGCACGCGCGTGAACGAGCTGGAGGCGGCGATACGCACGGTGTGCGAGCCCTACTTCGACCGGCCGCTCAAGGAGATCTCGCTGGGCATGGTGCTCTTGCGGCTGTTCCAGACCTCGCGGCGCTTCCAGGTGGAGATACAGCCGCAGCTGGTGCTGCTGCAAAAGACCCTGCTGAACATCGAGGGCCTGGGGCGCCAGCTCGACCCCGACCTGGATCTGTGGAGCACGGCCAAGCCGTTTCTGGAGAAGTGGATGCTGGAGCAGCTTGGGCCGCAGCGCATGTGGCGCGAGCTCAAGGCCGAGGCGCCGCACTACGCCAAGATAGTGCCCGACCTGCCGCGCCTGTTGCACGACTATCTGCGCCAGCGCACGCACGACAACCGCGCCGAGCTGCAGGAGCTGCTGGCCGCGCAACAGCGTACCAACCGCCTGCTGCAGGGCCTGATCTACGGCGGCCTGGGCTTCGTGCTGGGCCTGCTGGCCATGCAGCTGTTGCTGCGCGTGCGGCTTTTCTGACCGCCCCCCATACCTACCCCCAGGAGTTTCAAGGTGTTGATCTTCATGGTGATTGCCTACCTGTTCGTCACCATAGGGATTGGCCTGTGGGCCGCCCAGCGGGTGAAGAACACGGCCGACTTCGCGATCGCCGGGCGCCACCTGCCCATGTACATGATCATCACCACCACGTTTGCCACTTGGTTCGGCTCCGAGATCGTGCTCGGCGTGCCGGCCAAGTTCATCAAGGGGGGGCTGAACGCGGTGGTCGAAGACCCTTTCGGCGCCGGCATGTGCCTGATCCTGGTGGGCCTGTTCTTCGCCGCCAAGCTCTACCGCATGACGCTGCTCACCATCAGCGACTACTACCGCGAGCGCTATGGTCGGGCGGTGGAGATCATCTGCTCGCTGATCATCATGCTCAGCTACCTGGGCTGGGTGTCGGCCCAGGTCACGGCGCTGGGGCTGGTGTTCAACCTGCTGTCGGGCGGCTCGCTCAGCATCCCCTGGGGCATGACCATAGGCGTGCTGTCCATCCTGGTGTATACGCTGTGGGGTGGCATGTGGTCGGTGGCCGTGACCGACTTCATCCAGATGATCATCCTGGTGCTGGGCCTGGTGATCCTGTCGTGGTTCGCCGCCGACATGGCCGGCGGCGCCGGTAAGGTGATCGAGCTGGTCACCAGCCGCGACATGCTGCGCTTCTGGCCCGAGCCCACCTGGCGCGAGATGCTGTTCTTCTTCGGCGCCGCCATCACCATGATGCTGGGCTCCATCCCGCAGCAGGACGTATTCCAGCGCGTGATGTCGGCCAACACCGAGCGGGCCGCCACGCATGGCACGGTGATCGGCGGCTCGGCCTACATCCTGTTCGCCTTCGTGCCCATGTTCCTGGTGGCCAGCGCGCTCATCATCATGCCCGAGCAGGCGGCCGGCCTGCTCCAGGACGATCCGCAGAAGGTGCTGCCCACCCTGGTCATGACGCGCATGCCGCTGGTCATGCAGGTGCTGTTCTTCGGCGCGCTGCTGTCGGCCATCAAGTCCTGCGCCTCGGCCACGCTGTTGGCGCCCAGCGTCACCTTCACCGAGAACATCTGGCGCCAGTTCCGCCCCGAGCACATCAGCGACCGCGAAAAGCTGCTCACCATGCGCGTCAGCGTGCTGGTCTTCGCCGCGGGCGTGCTGCTGTATTCCATCAAGATGGAGGGCACGCCGATCTACGAGCTGGTCTCCAGCGCCTACCAGGTGCCGCTGGTGGGGGCCTTCGTGCCCCTGGTGTTCGGCCTGTACTGGAGGCGCGCCAACACCCAGGGCGCGGTGTGTGCGGTGGTGCTGGGCATTGGCGTGTGGCTGGTGTTCATGCTCACCCCCATGCTCAACCAGGCCTTTCCGCAGCAGCTTGCGGGGGTGCTGGCGGCGGTATGCGGCATGGTGGTGGGCTCGCTGGCGCCGCAGCTGATGCGCAATACGCGCGCACCGCACCACCGGGTGATGGGGGTGGAGTGAAGGCCCTGCGGCGGCGGCGCGTAAGCGCTTGCCTATAATCAAAAGCTTTGCACATTTTCCGCGTTTCTTCGCAATGCCTATTTACGCCTACCGATGCGGCACCTGTGGCCATGCCAAGGATGTGCTGCAGAAAATCTCCGACGCCCCGCTGACGGATTGCCCCGCCTGTGGCGCGCCAACCTTTTCCAAGCAGCTCACGGCCGCCGGCTTTCAGCTCAAGGGATCGGGCTGGTACGTGACCGACTTCCGTGGCGCCAGCAGCAATGCGGCCGCCGCCCCCGCTGCCCAGGATGCTCCTAAAACAGAAGCTGAAAACGCTGCTCCGGCAAGCCCTGCAGCCACTTCTGACGCATAAGACAATAACACTGTATGGCTGCACTGCGCAAATGGCTGTTCACGGGCCTGCTGGTCATCGTGCCCGGCGTCATCACGGCCTGGGTCTTGAGCTGGATCGTGGGCACGCTGGATCAGACGCTGGCCATCCTGCCCGAGGCCTGGCACCCGGACAAGCTGCTGGGCTTTCACATCCCCGGCTTTGGCGTGCTGCTCACGCTGGCCATCCTGCTCATCGTGGGCGCATTTGCCAGCAATTTTGCCGGGCGCACCATGGTCGCCTGGGGCGATGCGCTGGTCAGTCGTATACCGGTGGTGCGCTCCATCTACTCCAGCGTCAAGCAGGTATCGGACACGCTGTTTTCCGAAAGCGGCAACGCCTTTCGCACCGCCGTGCTGGTGCAGTGGCCGCGCGATGGCGTGTGGACGGTGGCCTTCGTCACCGGTGTGCCCAGCGGCGAGGTGGCGGGCTACCTGCGCGATGAATTCGTGAGTGTGTATGTGCCGACCACGCCCAACCCTACCAGCGGCTACTTCGTGCTCATGCGCAAAAGCGACTGCATAGAGCTGGACATGAGCATTGACGCGGCGCTGAAATACATCGTCTCCATGGGCGTGGTGGCGCCGCCCGACCCGGTGGCGCTGGAAGCCGCCAAGTAAACACAAGCCAAGCCTGCGCGCGCCGGGTGCCTGCCCGGCGGCGCGCGAAAAGACAACCCCAACACAAGCGCCCCACCAGGGCGCAGGAAGCTGAAGCAATCATGGCCATGCGCTCTGAATACTGCGGTCTCGTGACCGAAGCCCTGATGGGCCAAACTGTCAGCCTATGCGGCTGGGTGAACCGCCGCCGCGACCATGGCGGCGTGATCTTCATCGACCTGCGCGACCGCGAAGGCTATGTGCAGGTGGTGTGCGACCCGGATCGCGCAGAGATGTTCAAGGTGGCCGAGGACATCCGCGGCGAGTTCTGCGTGCGAGTCGTGGGCCTGGTGCGCGCGCGCCCGGCCGGCACCACCAACGACAAGCTCAAAAGCGGCCAGATCGAGGTGCTGTGCCATGAGCTGACGGTGCTCAACGCCTCCGTCACGCCGCCGTTCCAGATGGACGACGACAACCTGTCGGAGACCACGCGCCTGACGCACCGCGTGATGGATCTGCGCCGCCCGGCCATGCAGAAGAACCTGATGCTGCGCTACCGCGTCGCCATCCAGGTGCGCAACTTCCTCGACAAAGAGGGTTTCATCGACATCGAGACCCCCATGCTGGGCAAGAGCACGCCCGAGGGCGCGCGCGACTACCTGGTGCCTAGCCGCGTGCACGACGGCCAGTTCTTCGCCCTGCCGCAGTCGCCCCAGCTGTACAAGCAGATGCTGATGGTGGCCGGCTACGACCGCTACTACCAGATCACCAAGTGCTTCCGCGACGAAGACCTGCGCGCCGACCGCCAGCCCGAGTTCACGCAGATCGACTGCGAGACCTCGTTCCTGGGCGAGGAAGAGATCCGCGCCATTTTCCAGCGCATGATCGTCGAGGTGTTCCAGCAGCAGCTGGGCGTGGAGCTGGGCGAGTTCCCCATCATGGCCTACCAGGAGGCCATGCACCGCTTCGGCTCCGACAAGCCCGACCTGCGCGTGAAGCTCGAATTCACCGAACTCACCGACGTCATGAAGGACGTGGACTTCAAGGTCTTCTCCGGCGCCGCCAACATGTTGGGCGGCCGCGTGGTGGCGCTGCGCGTGCCGGGCGGCTCGATCGAGGGCGGCGGCATCAGCCGCGGTGAAATCGACGCATACACCGAGTTCGTGAAGATCTACGGCGCCAAGGGCCTGGCCTACATCCGCGTGAACGAGGTGGCCAAGGGCCGTGATGGCCTGCAGTCGCCCATCGTGAAGAACATCCACGACGCGGCCCTGGCCGAAGTCCTGAAGCGCAGCGGCGCGCAGGACGGCGACCTGATCTTCTTCGGCGCCGACAAGGCCAAGGTGGTGAACGACGCCATAGGCGCGCTGCGCCTGAAGATTGGCCACAGCGAATTCGGCAAGAAGCAGGGCCTGTTCGAAGACCGCTGGGCGCCGCTGTGGGTGGTGGACTTCCCGATGTTCGAGCATGACGAGGAAGACAAGCGCTGGGTGGCCGTGCACCACCCGTTCACCGCGCCCAAGGACGGCCATGAAGACCTGATGGACAGCGACCCGGCCAAGTGCCTGGCCAAGGCCTACGACATGGTCTTGAATGGCTGGGAGCTGGGCGGCGGCTCGGTGCGTATCCACCGCGCCGACGTGCAGGCCAAGGTGTTTGCCGCCCTGCACATCACGCCCGAGGATCAGCGCCTGAAGTTCGGCTACCTGCTGGACGCGCTGCAATACGGCGCGCCCCCGCACGGCGGCCTCGCCTTCGGCCTGGACCGCCTGATCACCCTGATGACCGGCGCCGAATCCATCCGCGACGTGATCGCCTTCCCCAAGACCCAGCGCGCGCAGGACCTGCTGACACAGGCGCCGTCGCCGGTCGATGAAAAGCAGCTGCGCGAGCTGCATATCCGTCTGCGCAATCCGGTGGTCGCGGGCTGATCACTGCAGTGGGCCGTGTTGCCCACCAGGTCAAAGGCAAAAGGGCGCCTCGAACGGGCGCCTTTTTTTGCTGTGGCTTAGGCCCCACCGAGCAGGGCCTCCTTGAGCTTCCAGTCGGCCGGAGCAGGGCCAAACCAGATGGACATAAGGGCGCGGAAAAATGCAGCATCCATGACAGGTTCGCCTTGCTGCTTACCCTTGACCCAGATGCTCAGGCCCTTGGCAGGATCCCACTCGATGGAACACATCTCTCCGGGGGAGAATGATTGATGCAGTGCAAAATACTCACTGATCTTGACCATGCCGGGAATGATCTTGGGAAACTCCTGCCGGCTGACGTTGTCTTCAATCCCTTGCGTCAGCATCTTGCCGAAATCGGGCGACTTGACCTCCCGCAAGAAGGTCATGCTCAGGCGCTTGGGGCCTGGGGCGGCAATCAACTCGTCGAGCGATTTGATCGGCTTGCCGGCGTAAAGGCTGCCGACATAGACCTTGAAGGGGCCTTTGTAGCGGATTCCCGCACCATTCAGCCGGAGCCCTGTTCCGGCGACGATGGCCGTCTCCTGTACCTGCACGCCGGCGATCTCGACGGCCGACCAGGCCGGGGCTCCCCAGCACAGGGAGCCAAGTACACAGAGGATTTGCATTGTTTTGTGCATGACTTGCCTTAAAAGTACGATCGTTCACTTATGAAACAAATTGTGCCAAATCGCATGGAAACCACCCTCAGGGTTTGTACTGGGCGATCTTTAGCTGACGGTGCGGCAGCCTTGCCAATTGGCTGACCGCTGCTACATGGCCGGCCCCGCCCTTGGCGTGGCAGGTGGGTTCATGGTGCTGATGCCGCATCCGGCTACATTCATGCTGGCACGCCTGCCGAGAAACCCCGCCGGTTGGTTGAGCCGTTGTTCGCCACCATTCGCGGGGGGCCAAAGGTGCCGAGCCCTGAGGGTGCCGAGACTTCCGATTCAGATGCGCCACTAAGGCACAGACCATGGCATACAAGATCCCCGAATCCGTGCTGGTGGTCATCCACACCCCCGATCTGCAGGTGCTGCTGATCCGCCGCGCCGATGCCGCCGAGGAGTTCTGGCAGTCCGTCACCGGCAGCAAGGACAGCCTGGGTGAAGACCTGGCCGCCACCGCCGTGCGCGAGGTGGCCGAGGAAACGGGCCTGCAGGCGGCGGCGCCCGGCTGCCTGCTGCGCGACTGGGGGCTGGAGAACGTTTACGCCATTTACCCACAGTGGCAGCACCGCTACGCCCCCGGCGTGTGGCACAACACCGAGCATGTGTTTGGCCTTCAGCTACCGCGGGCCTTGCCGGTGGTATTGAATCCACGGGAACATACGGCCTATGCTTGGATGCATTGGCGCGAGGCGGCGGATCGCTGCTTTTCGCCCTCCAATGCCGAGGCCATACTCTGGCTGCCACGCTTCATATCGCGATGACCGCACAACTGATTCAACTGCCTGCCGAGCATTCGGGCATCCTGCGCGTTGCCACCTACAACATCCACAAGGGTGTGCAGGGGCTGGGGCCGGCGCGCCGGTTGGAGATCCACAACCTGGGCCTGGCGGTGGAGCAGCTCGACGCCGACATCGTCTGCCTGCAGGAGGTGCGCAGCAGCAACCGCAAGGAGGCGCGCTATTTCGACCGCTGGCCGAGCGTGCCCCAGGCCGAATACCTGGCGCCCGAGGGCTATGAGTCGGTGTACCGCACGAATGCCTACACGCGCCATGGCGAGCATGGCAATGCCCTGCTGACGCGCTGGCCGGTGATAGACCACCAGCACGAGGACATCTCCGACCACCGCTTCGAGCAGCGCGGCCTGTTGCATGTGGAGGTGGAGGTGCAGGGCCGGCGCGTGCATGCCATCGTCGTGCACCTGGGCCTGATCGCGGGCAGCCGCACGCGCCAGGTGTCGCAGCTGCAGCGCTTCATTGCGCGCGAAGTGCCCAAGGACGCGCCGCTGGTCGTGGCCGGCGACTTCAACGACTGGGGCCTGCAGATCAAGCGCATGCTGGCCGGCTTTGGCCTGTACGAATTTGATGCGCCGCGCCAGCGCGCCTACACCTATCCGGCGCGCCTGCCGGTGGTGCAGCTTGACCATGTCTACGTGCGCGGCCTGCTGCCCATAGGGCTGCAGGTGCCGCGCGGGCGTGTCTGGTGGCGCATGTCGGATCACCTGCCGCTGATCGCCGAGTTCCGGCTCTGACCGCCCCGTATCGCCCCGTATGGCCATCCCGGCGCGCCAGCACAAGCCAGCCAC